>VGGT01000045.1 GCA_016868485.1 Bacteroidota bacterium | reverse complement strand
GGATCTGTCATTAGTACGAGAGGACCGTGATGGACAAGCCTCTGGTGTACCTGTTGTGGTGTCAGCTGCAGCGCAGGGTAGCTATGCTTGGAAGAGATAAGCGCTGAAAGCATCTAAGTGCGAAACTCGCCTCAAGATGAGTTTTCCATTGAGAGTCGTAGAAGACTACTACGTTGATAGGCTGCAGGTGTACGGTGTGTAAGCATTTTAGCCGAGCAGTACTAATCGCTCGAAGACTTTGTCGCTATTAGGTATATAGTAACCGCTGTTGTATTGGAACTTCCCATGGTGTTGAGATATTGGATCAGGCAGGAGGCTTGATCAGGCGTCATAAGCCAATGGTGATTATAGCGTGGGTGAACACCTCTTCCCATTCCGAACAGAGAAGTTAAGCCCCACAGCGCCGATGGTACTGCAGTAAAATGTGGAAGAGTAGGTCGTTGCCAGCCTGGTTTATTAACCCCGCTACACATACCCGTGTAGCGGGGTTTTTGTTTTTAACTCTTTTTGGTTAATGGCAGTGCCAATTATTTCATATAAATTTCAAGTTGTTTTTCTTACACAATTGCTATTTTTGGCCTTTGTAAAAATCGATTACTCATTTGAGCGTGTTTAATTTGAGCGTGTTTAAAAAAATCTCTATGAAATCATATTCAGCATTATCGCTACCAATTTTGTTTCTCATTTTATTATTGAGTTCGAGCGCGCAATCGCAACCGATTGTCTCCATTGGATCGGTTTCTACTTGTGCAGGTAACCAAGTCTCAGTACCTATTAATGTTAATGGGTTCCTAAACATTGGAGCTGTAACACTTGAGATGTCTTATGATACATCCAAAGTAACCTATCTGAATTTTACAAATGCAGCCCTGACAGGAAACTTAATCGTGAATTCAACCTCCCCATCGGGTCAGTTACTCGGTAAAGTGTTGGTATCTTGGTTTTCTCTTTCGGCTTCAAATTTGGGAAGTGGATTGTTGATGAATTTAAATTTTCAAGTCCCAGGGAGTGCCACATTTTCCAGTACGCCCATTGAGTTTAACCTGACTACACCTGGCCAATGCGAATTGGCGGATGCTAACGGTGACGTTATTCCTAACACAGTATTTAATAATGGATCTATTAATCGGGTGGTTGGTGCAACCATCACGAATCAGCCCAGCAGCAGTTTGACAGTTTCGTCTGGTGGAAACATTACGTTGCCAGTCTCAGCAACCGGAAGTGGATTATCATACCAATGGGAGGTATTGTCCACTGGTTCAACATCTTGGCAATCGGTTTCTGGGTCTATCTATTCCGGAGAAACAACGTCTTCTTTAAGCATTACCGGGGCTTCAGCGGCCATTAACAATTACCAATATCGTTTACGCATCAATACCGGTTGCAGTACGCCAACTTATGCCGGACCATACATCCTCACTGTGCAGCAGCAAGGCGCCGAACTCCGATTGGTTGGTTCGTCTGGTTGTACGGGAGATACAATTTCTGTTGCCGTTCGACTAGGCGCTACACTCAATGCGGTCGATTCGATTTCTCTTCAGGTTTCATATAACGCACAGAATGTGCAGTTCGCAGGTTTATCGCAGCTGAGATCAGTGTTGAGCAGCACAAATGCCACAACCAATGCTCCTGGAAATCTTGTGATTCGTTGGTCAGGCGCACCCGCCACACTCGACTCCGGACTGCTCATGAATCTGCGTTTTGTGCTATCCTCAGCTTCAAACATAAACTGGAACCTATCTGCCCCAGGTACCTGCTACCTTCGCGGAGGGGGTTCGGCCTTGCAAGCATCTTATCAGTCGGGAAGTGTGGGTTATAATGGGGCAACCATCACCCAACAACCCCAAGGCAACTCCAATTTAGCACCCGGACAATCTACCTCATTGTCAGTGGGTGCATTAGGCCAATCAGGATATCGTTGGCAATCACGCAACACGGGTGGAACTTGGACCAACCTCACTGACGGTGTCCAATACAGCGGAACAGGAACCTCAAACTTAAATATTCTGAATGCTGCACTGCTTTTGAATGGTACAGAGTATAGGGCGGGTGTCTTACAATCGTCATGTTCAGATACCTTATTTACCCAGTCACGGACATTGGTTGTTCAAAATCCTTCCATCACCCTAGGCACAATGGCCGCATGCCCCGGCGATACAATTGAGGTTCAGGTGAACAGTACAGTTGTGCCCAATGTTGGTTCTTTCGAGTTTGACATAGATTTCAATCCTCAAAATTTACGCTTTTTGGGCGTTAATGGGTTCTCTTCACAAATTGCTCCCATCAATATCGTGGCCAACACGCCAGGACGAATTCGGGCCGGCTTCACCAGTGTAATTCCAATTAGTCTCGTCCCCGAGACTTTGTTCCGTCTTAGATTTATTGGAAGAAATACATCCAGTATATCATTTGCATCAACATCCGAAGTTGCTGATACCGCTGGGACACCGCTCATTGTGCAGCTTGTTAATGGAACATTCACGGCCAACACCCCACATGCCGAATTGGGCCTCCCCGATACAACCTATTTGTGTGCCCCAAGTTTGGGTTCATTGACACAGCAAAATATTGTACCCGGACAAGTATATACATGGTTCCGCGACGGGGTTCAATTAACAGGGCAAAGCAATTCGACCCTTGCAGTTACCATACCGGGTATGTATCGCTTGCACATAGGGCCCTTCTCAGGATGTGCGGGAACGAGCGACTCCGTTCGTGTATTGCAAGCGAGCACACCTGCTGCCTCGTTTACGCCATCGGGCGACACCACATATTGTCAAAATCGCCCAGTTACCCTATCAGCGGCATCGGTTACTGGATTAACCTATCAATGGTTGCGAAATGACACCGCTATTGCAGGAGCAACTTCTTCTTCATATCAGGTGGCTCTCTCAGGATCCTATAAAGTACGGGTTACCAATGCTCAGGGTTGCACCGCTACGTCCACTGCCGCCATTCATACCCTTCGTCCAGCTCCTGGAGCCAACATTACCCTGACCGGGCCAGCCACCATTTGCTCGAGCGATTCTGTACTGCTTTCTGCTAATCAGGGTGCGGGTTTTGTATATCAATGGATTCGCAATGACACCGCTATCGTAGGCGCCACTACTCGGACCTTAGTCGCGAACACATCGGGTCGCTACCGTGTTCGGGTCTCGACCAATCAAGGTTGTTTTGACACCTCAGCTGTTCAACAAATCAATGTACTTCCAGCACCGACTGCTGTGTTGACCATCAACGGATCGCCCAATGTATGTGCAGGTAGAACCGTTGTTCTCACCACAATATCCGCACCAGGGCAAAGCTACCAGTGGTTCCGCAATGACACCTTAATTGGAGGTGCCATTTCAAATCTTTATCCTGCCGGCCAGGCTGGACTTTATAAAGTTCGGGTAACCAATTCTTACGGCTGTTTCGATTTTTCTGATACCTTGCGCATTAACATTTTGAATGCGCCCGGGGCACCCTTCGTAACCGTTTCCGTGGGCAGTGATAGTCTGTTCAGCACGGCCTCCTCTGGCAATATTTGGTTCCGAAATGGAGTTCAAATACAAGGTGTTGCTGGTCGTGCCATACGCGTAACCCAAAACGGTGTTCACTACGCCATAGTACGCGGAACCAATGGATGTTTTTCAGATACCTCCAACCGAATCAACATCACCAATGTATCTTTAGAGAATCTCGATGAAGTTACATTCATGGTTTACCCCAATCCTACTTCAGGCAAGGTATTCGCCCAGGTTTCAGGTAGAGCCGATGATCAATTAGAACTCCGAGTTCGTAATGTGGTAGGTCAAGTCGTTCGTCAAGAAAGCATTCGCACCGAACAAGGTATAGCACGGGTTGAGTGGGAAATGTCTGCGTTCCCATCGGGTGTCTATTTCGTACAGCTTGAGAATAAAGGCCGCCTTCTACGAACCGAGAAATTAATTTTGCGTAAACCTTAGAGAAAAGAAAAACTTTTTGAAGTGGGGGTTGTTAAATTGCCCTAAACTCCCATAGTATGCTTAAACGTTTATCCTTTATTCTCTTCTTTTTGCTCGTTTCCATCTTAGGTTGGGAGCAAGCACGCACCAATTCTGGTGGAATCGCTGGAAGTTATTCCAGTGCACCTGGCGAGTCTAATTGTTCGTCTTGTCACGCCGGATTGGCCCTCAACGCCGGTCCAGCGACACGTACGCTCAGTTTGAATGGAGTTCCGGGAGCCACCACCTACATACCCGGCCAAACCTATAGTGTTCAGTACACGGTTGCTGAACCGGGGAGAAATCGCTACGGTTTTCAGTTGGTTGCCAGAAATGCATCCAATCAAACTGCGGGCACTTTGATTGCCAGCGAACCTACACGGGCTCAATTGATTCAAACCCAACGGCTCACCCATACAGGTGGAGGCAATTCAGGTAGCGGCACCATCACTTGGAATTTTCAGTGGACCGCTCCAGCCGCTGGTACAGGGGTTGTTCGGTTCTATGTTTCCTCAAATGCAACCAATTCCAATGGCAGTACCAATGGCGATAACACCTACACGAATACATTCACCTTGCAGGAAGCCCCGCCCATCGTTAACCGGCAAGTTACGTTCCGCGTAAACATGAGCGGACTCACCGTAGCCGCTTCTGGTGTACACATTTCGGGTAGTTTTCAAACATCGGGTGCCGCCCCAGTGGCCATGGCCGCTTCCACTACAATTCCCAACACCTATATATATAGTGTCGCCATTCCCAATGGCCAATCTGTAAGTTATCGGTTCCACAATGGAAGTAGTGCATCGAATGTTGAAACCGTGCCCTCCTCTTGTGGTGTGCCAGGCGCCCAAGGTGTTATCTTTAGAAGCCACAGCGTTCAAAGCGACACCGTGTTGCCGGCATTTTACTTTGGTACATGCTTCTCTAATTTAAACCCACCGCCTCCACCCGTAACCCGAAATGTTCGGTTCCAAGTGAATATGGTAGGACAGAGTATTGCGGCTCAGGGCGTGTATTTGATGGGTTCATTCCAAGGCAACAACCCGGCTTCCACCAGAATGACGGCATTATCCGGTCAACCCAACATTTATGTTTTCGATACCGCACTCGTTTTGGGTGATACACTACGCTATCGGTATGTGAACGGCAATACATTGGCTCAGGCAGAAACAGTGCCCACAGCTTGTGCATCCAATCAAAACCGAATCCACGTGCTCACGGATGATGTTGTGCTGCCGGCATTTCTCATTGGTACATGCGATACATCACTGCCCCTCGTTCCCGGTCGAATCACAGGCTTTGTCCGCTATGATAATTCCACCCAAACACCAATGACCAATACAACGGTTCGACTCTTGCAAAACCAGCAAATTATCGAAACCCAAACTACGGATGCCAACGGTGCATTTGCTTTTAGTCAGGTTGCCAATGGCAGTTATACCCTTGGTTTCGCTACATCCAAGCCATGGGGAGGAATTACTGCAACAGATGCTCTCCTGACCGCCCGACACGCAAGTTTTGTGAGCCAACTGAGTGGCCTTCGGCTGAAGGCGGCCGACGTCAATAATTCAAATACGGTGAACAATACCGATGCGCTGCAAATTTCCCGTCGTCAGAGTTCAGTCATCACTTCTTTTACTGCGGGCGATTGGGTTTTTGATCAGGTAGCTTTAGCGGTGCAAAACGACACCCAGCAGCTTGTAATTAAAGCCCTCTGTGTAGGAGATGTCAATGGCAGCAATTCACCCAATATTAATTTGCGCTCAACGCCGTTGCTCATGAAGAGTGATCGGTCCTTTATCTCAGGAGCTATTGAAGGACTAATATTGTATCCGATCAGTTCGGTGACGTCTGTCGATGTTGGCTCTGTGAGTTATGAGGCACAACTGCCAGCTGGTGTGCAAGTAGTTGGGGTTGATTGGCCTCAGGGAAGCACAACCAGCAACGGCACTTATCATCAGGAAGGTCAAATACTACGTGTTTCATGGTTCGACCCTCTGGGTGTAAAGGTGAACGAAGGGGAATCGGTACTCACACTTCGATTGCAAGTCCAAGACCTCGAATTCGTAGGCTTAGAAATGATAGAGCCAGTCGTTCGCTTTGTGGAATGGTCGAATAAGGAGGGTGCATTATATGATGTCTTGAATTTGCGGATTCCTGGGACTCGAAATCCAAAAGAAACAACCCCCCGCGTTTACCCGCAGCCGGCTACCGATCGTGTGGTGATTGAAATTCCAGGGCTAGAATCTGGAGGCAGGCTCATGCTGCGGAATGGTTTGGGGCAGGTGGTCCCGATCCTCTTTAGCAATACGGTCACTGCGTCGCCTCAGATTTTCGAAGCCGATGTATCAGGTTTAGTCGGTGGTATTTATACCTGGGAGGTTGTTAGCGCCGGGTCAAGAATAGTCGCTCAAAAATCAGGAAGACTCATTATCAGATAATTTCATTTCGCACACATTTTGAGTGGTGGCTTTGGCCACCATTTTTTTTTAACATATTTTTTACAAACAGCGCTTGTGTTTTAAATTCTTTTCATTAGATTAGCCGATTAAATATTTAAGCATCATTTCATAATCACTTAAACCCATTTTTCATGAAAAAAATTGTATTCACCCTGCTCGGGCTCATCGTAATGATGGGGGCAGCGCATGCGCAGTCTCGGGTAGTTCCAAACATCAGGCCATTGCCCTACCTGAAGACCATTGATCAAAGCATCCCAGATCCAGGGGCAAGGCCACCCGCAATGAATGCTTCACCCGAGGTTACCACCATCTATTCCGAGGACTTTGCGACAGGTCTTCCTGTAGGTTGGCTCAACTGGGGATTCGGATTCAGTAACGTGACTGCGGATCCAGACACATTGGGAGTTTGGGAATATAGAGGTCCCAATACGACGCCAAGTTCCGCATCAGGATCGCGTGGTGCTTACTCAGGTGTAACAGCTACGCCACCCACCAATACCCCTATTTTGTCGCCAACGGCCTCGAACGGATTCATGATTTTTGACTCCGATTGGTTGGATGATGCTGGTGTTGCGGGTGCATTTGGAACAGGTATTTTCCCTGCCCCCCACAGAGGAATGCTCATTTCTCCAACTTTGAATTTGAGTCAATACCCTGCCATCAATTTAGAATTTTATCAATATTATCGCCGATTTGCAGGACCAGGTGGTTCTCAAACCGTACCCGCGTCCTATTTGCTGTTTTCTCGTAATGGAGGATCAACCTGGACAGACACTGTATTATTGAACTCTACCATTCCTGTTAATAACGCCACTGCACGAAATGCAACCATTCGTCTGAATGTGTCAAGTTACATTGGTGGTCAGACCAACGCACGTTTTGCTTTCTTATTCAGCGGTGATTTTTATTTTTGGATGGTGGATGATATTGCGATCTCTACGCGGCCTTCAAATGACCTTCAGGCACTTTCTACCACTATGCTTCCCGACACCGCACGCGGTCGTTTCATTCAATACCACATCATGAACAATGACAACAAAACGGATATTCGTTTTCAGGCGCGTGTTCGCAACAACGGAACATCTGCCCAGCCTAATGTTCGTTTGGAAGTGGTTGTTCGGGATACATTTAATAGTGTGTATTTTTCAGACACCTCTCAGGTTGTGCCGAGTCTTGCCCCAGGCGCTGATACTTTCTTGTCGGTGACCACGCTTTATAACCCTTCTTTATACGCTTTCACGAACGTATCATTCCAAGCGGTTTCTGACTCAACCGAGCAATTCCCTTCAGATAACACGTTAACCCGTCAATTTACATTAGGTGATTCGGCCTTCTCTCCATCTCAAACACTACCTACCGCTCAGGCTCAAATTGGAACAGGGATGTTCACTGGTGCGCCACCTGATATCAAGTTGGCCAACTATTTAGAGCTGGTTTCTGCCGATACCATCACCAGCGTTCGTGCGATCTTGCATTCTACAGGTAATGGTGCAACGTCAACTTCAACAACACAGGTTGGCGCGTCTGTTGTGTTTTCTATTCAAGAATCTGATACAGCGACAGGTCTTCCTGCAGGTGCTGGATCCATTCTATGCGAATCCGATGTATACACCATTACTGCAGCCGATGTGGCCAATGCATTCATACAAGTACCTATCCCCGCCGATTTGTTCGGTGTTGCTCAGCAAAGAGGTTTAGCGCCTGGTGAGTACTGGTTGGTTGCTGATATTTACTCTAATAATGGTACAACGCGTCTTCGTTTCCGCGATGACGTTTCATGGAATTTCCAACCTTGGTGGGCTTCTGTGCTTTACACAACCCAATGGTATTCCAATGGTAATGCGTTGCGTTTCATGGCCAACTTTGGTGGTAGCTCGACAGCTCCGATCACTTGTCCAAGCCCTACTGCTGCCGCTGTTTCAAACGTAACTACCACGGGTGCTTCGATGAACTGGACTGCAGGTGGTACTGAAACCACATGGCAGGTGGGTATTGTGCCCAATACTCAAGCAGGTGCCCCAAGCGGTGGTGTCAATGTTACTTCAACCAATTACAACTTCACTGGTTTGACGCCTGGCACCACCTACCGCGCCTATGTACGTGCCGTTTGTGGACCAAACTCTACAAGTTTGTGGTCTCAGCCCGTTTCCTTCACAACCATTTGCGTTGCTGGAAATCCTCCGTACTCCGAGAGTTTCGATAATACATTGGCGAATGCCAATCCATCTCAAGTTCCTCCATGTTGGTCTCGCCAGACGAATGTGGTTGCATGGCGTGTGGCCAATTCGTCAACCATATTGTCTCAGAACGGAAGCAATATGTTGGCTACTTTCTACAGCTCTACTGAACCTAAAAATGATTGGGCATTCTCCGCACCACTCAATCTCACTGAAAATGTAAACTACGACGTGAAGTTCTGGGTTCGTGCCCCTGGCTTTGGTGGTGTAGCCGAGAAAATTGCCTTGAAAGCAGGAAATTCTGCTTCGGTTGCTGGAATGACTTCCACCATCTTTGTTGATACCACCACTATTTACAACAACTGGACTCAAGTTACGGCGTCTTTCACGCCATCTTCAACCGGTGCTTACTATTTCGGTTTCCACGCTTATTCAGCTGCTGACCTCGACTATGTTGCTGTTGATAGCTTTGGTGTGGCTGCTGCAGCTGCTTCAAGCGGTTCAATTACGGGTACAGTGCGTTACGGAAATACAGCTTTGTCACCGCTGAGTAATGTTTGGGTGCGTGCTTACAACGCTACCACCAATGCGGCTGTCGACAGCGTACTAACTCCAGTGGGTGGTGCTTATAGTCTCACGCTTGCTCCCGGAAGTTATGTGATTCGTCCTCGCAGTACGCGTTCTACTGGCGGTCTTAATGCAACAGACGCCTTGTTTATCTCCCGCCATTTCACAAGCCAAATCACATTACTTGGTGTGTATCGTACAGCGGCGGACGTAAATAACAGCAACACAGTGAATTCGTCTGATGCGCTCCAAGTGTCTCAGCGTTTTTCTGGGATTCTTGCACAATTTAGTCGCGGCCCATGGACATTCGAAACCCCAACCGTAACAGTAGCGCCCAACCAGGCTACAGCTACTGAATTAAAAGCTGTTTGTACGGGTGATGTTAATGGTTCTTGGAGCAACCCAGGTGCACGCACAATGCCTTTGATTTCTTTGGAGCGTGACGGTGATCTTGATTTGGCCGCAGGTCGTAAATTGATTGTTCCTATTCGGGTTTCTGAGTCGGCTAACCTGGGTGCAGTGTCTTTGGCCTTGTCATTTGATCCTGCGCTGATGAATGTAACGGCAATCCGCATGGCTAATCCTGCTGTTCGTGCTACTGAAGTAGGAAACGTTGTAGGCGGCGAAGCACGTTTGGCTTGGCACGATATCAATGGTCTTTCGGTTCGTGCTGGTGATGTATTGGCTGAATTGGAAGTTGAGTTGAAGTCGGATTTGAGTGGTGGATTAAACCTTCAGGTGATCGACAACAGTGAATTGGCAACAGTAGAAGGCGTAGTAGTTCCAAACGCCCGCTTGTGGGTGCCGGGCTTAGCTGGTGAAAGCAAGATGAGCCTCACAGCATATCCAAACCCTGCTACTGAAGCCACTACCTTGTCGTTCGAATTGCCCGTTGCTGGTCAAGTATCTGTTAGTCTGACAGATGTAACTGGTAAAGCAGTACGTTCACTCGATCTTGGATTCCGTTCAGCAGGTCGTTTTGCAGAAACACTCGATATGGGTGATTTGAAAGCAGGCGTTTATTTTGCTGAGGTTGGCGTGGTAGGTGCAGAAGCGCATACCGCAACAGCACGCGTGATCCGCAAATAATTTGTTTTTCAGCATTAATTTCACGGCGGCCTTCGGGCCGCCTTTTTTTTACTATAATTTCTCATTGGCTTATTGTTTTTTAACCAAACTATATTATATTTGGCCGATAATTATCATTCTATTTACACCTAAATGTTTCTTATGAAAAAGTATTTATTATTTCTCTTTTTGCTTCTCGGTAGCATAGGTTCGGCCTTGGCCCAGGTGTCCTCTTATGGCTACATTAATTCAAATGCTCCATACGTGGA
>VGGT01000044.1 GCA_016868485.1 Bacteroidota bacterium | reverse complement strand
GCAGGGCGACAACATTTCGGCTTTTTCCGACGACGGCACTCGTTTGCAGTTGTTGTGGGAAACCCCCATCACCGGAAGCGCGCCGTTTAGTCACCCCTGTCTTGGGCCTTCGGGCGATGTTTATGTGCCATCAGGTGGGCGTGTTTTGCGGCTGAGTCCTACTACGGGCACGCCAATCGACTCCTCTCCCATCATTGCCAGCAACCCTGATCTGTTTCAGATGCGGGCCTCCACCGATGCAGAAGGCACCGTGTACGTCACCAACGGAGAAAATGCGGTCTATTCCTTTACCCCTAATCTTCAATTTAGGTGGATGCATTATGTGCCCAATGTGAACACCTGCGCCCCTGTCTTTGGCACAGACGGCATTGTGGTGGTTTCAGGAGGGGGCGTTATCAAAGCATTTGCGCCGCCCCAGCTTTCCTCCTCCGTTTTTGCGTATGAAAGTTCAAATTGGCGTGTTTTTCCCAACCCCTCGTCTGAGCCGCCGATGCTTTGGGTTGACGATATCCGGGATGGTGCTGAATATACCCTTTTTGATGTTGGTGGACGAATCATTGCATCAGGGCCTATCTTCAAGGGTTTAAATTCCCTCAGTTGGGGCGCTGCTTCTTCTGGACTATACCATTTGGTCTTTTGGGATGGGCGAAAGCGACACACCACAAAATTATTGCGCATACCAAATTCACAATAGCTTCGTTTCGGTTCTGAATGTTGCCTTTTTCGCACATTTAACCTTGTTACAATCCCTGTATTTACCCCTTGTAACAATCCCTGTATTTACCCTCTGAAAACAATATGAAAACATTCTTTTTTCTCAGCGCATGCGCCCTGATGCTCGTCTTTACTGCATGCGGACCCGCTTTTACATTTCAGGAGCCTCAGCCCACTGATGCTAAAAATTTGGATGCAATTCCTCGGCGTTTGCAAGGAGTATATCTGAATCAAAGTGACTCTTCTTTGCTTTTTGTCTCCGATCGCCTGATATTTCAACGGTTTGAGGGTGCGGAATGGGGACACTTATCCGATTTGGACATGAACCACCGACTTTCTGGTGATTCTGTGACCCTCCTTCCCACGGGCCGTACCATTTTTGCAGAGAGAAAGGGTGATAGCCTCTATCGGCCCGTACAATACAACGACACGTTATTCTCACTTAGCTTCGACAATGTATTGCGCAAATACCAAGGCCGTTTCTTCATGAATACACGCTTAGGACCCGAAAGTTGGGAAGTTCGAATGATGGAATTGTCGCGTGGCACCCTCAGCATACATTCGGTTGATGCGGAAGAAGATTGGAAGTCGCTCAAAAAAATCACCGAATCGTCTGAGGATACCCTTCCCGTGGCTGTTCCAGCCAATGCGCGTCAGTTCAAAGAATTTGTCCGATCAAACGGCTTCAGAGATATCGAGAAATACAGTCGCATCAGCCGATAGCACACGCATCCTGTCGTTTCTCGACGTTTCCCGACATATCCCATCGTTTCCCGACGTTTCCCGTCATATCCCATCGTTTCCCATCGTTTCCCGACGTTTCCCGACGTTTCCCGTCATATCCCACCGTTTCCCGAAAACGAAAGGCTGGCGTTTTTGTTGATTGAGCATGTCGTCTGCATTCAGTCTGGAACAAATTGACCGCATCATAGAAATGGCGTGGGAAGATCGCACGCCCTTTGAAGCCATTCGGCATCAATTTGGTTTGCCCGAATCCGAAGTAGTGGCGCTGATGCGTCGCGAGTTGAAGCCCGGAAGTTTCAGGGCATGGAGAAAGCGCGTGAACAGCGGGGTCAGCCAAAAGCATCGGCATAAAAGGAACGAGGCGATACAACGCTTCAAATCCAGAATGCAACGTACCATCGCACAGAACGCGATCAGCAAACGCAAGTAGCCGCGTGGATGTGCGCATGTCGCGTGCATGTGTGCATGAGGCGTGTGCGCATGAGGCGTGCGCGCATTTTTGATATAGGGGGCTCCCATTTCAAAACACCCCCCTTTTTCTTCCACCTAAACCACTGCTATGACCATTTCCCGAGACAACCTCATTTTTATCGATTTTGAAGGCCTTATCAAAGAAGATCCCGCTATCGTTGGCGTGTGGTCCGACGAAAAATTCAAACTGGTTGTTCTTGATCAACGCCTCATCGGGATTCTCCAATCGCCTCTTGCCCAAGAGATTCCCATTTCATTCCAGACCATTACCGATTTTCTGGAACATACCTTACAGCGCGTTCGAAATGAGAAGAAAAAAATCGTGGCGTTTTCCGATCGCGAAAAGCATGTTTTCGAATCCAAAGATTTGGACGTGACTGACCATTATTGGAATGCGCACAAAGACCTGAAAAAATGGTTTAAAAAAAACGACCCGGTTAACCGGCCAAAACCCTTCGCCCTGGATTCTATCCTCAGGTATTTCTCTTACCCGACACATACCGATTACGGCGAAAAACAAGCTACACAGAGGATCGTACACGTGCGGAATATGCTGGAGTCGCGTGGACAAAACTACAGTAAACTGACCCATGTGGCTAAATCCAAGTGTACCAAACTGATTCGCTATAACCAACAGGATGTTGAAGGACTGATTTTTGCTCTGGAAAAATCCGCTTTGATTTCGGCGGGCGCTCCTTTTAAATCATCCTAATGTTTGGTTGCACGCATGGGTTGGTCGCCTGAATGGGTTGGTCGCCTGAATGGGTTGGTCGCCTGCAGGAGTTAGTTGCCTGCAGGAGTTAGTTGCCTGCGAATGGGCTTCCAAATAACCCAACCGCCAATTCTCCCCAGATCAATACAAATAGGATCAATACAATCAACAGCGAAATCCATCTTTTCCATTGGGTTTTTACCCTTCTTAAAACGCCACGAATACCTAAAAAAGCAGGCCAAACAAGGCAAAAGCAATAATAAAATCGAATAAACCCCAATTCATGAAACCAATTTATAGTCAACAAAGTTACTAGTGCATGCCTGTACTACAACTCGTGCGCCACCTCCCCGGATACAGCGACGAAATCGTTTTGAATGGAATGCCATATCCTGTCTCACGGCTCAGGCTGCATCGACCACACGGTCACTACATCCACAGTATCTGGCTGCGCTTGGCCAATGCACTGCTGAACAAGGGAGGGCTACGCGGTGTTGGTCACTCCTGTGTTCCTGGTTTGTACTTCCCCCAACTCGATCCAACAAAAGGTCATAAACAAATTGGTTCGTGGCCCTGTGGACTCACCACGCTGGCCGTGAATGTGACCGGAACCCCACGCATCCCCCAAGCCGTGACATTTGAGGCAGAGCCCTTTATGGCCTTACATCTTCGATCAGAGTGGACCCAACGCGAACAGTACATTCAGGCCATGAAATCCAAATACCGGCTTCGCATACGGAAAGTGCTTGAGGCTTCGGCAAGTTTCGAACGCTGTGCCTGTCATGGCAGTACGGATGTTGATTGGCTAAACCAAGCGGCTCACCTGCTCCGCTCGACCTTAGCCACTCGGGTCGTGGCCCTTCCAGAGAACATCCCCGCCATGCTTCAGGCATTCATTAAAGTATTTGGCCAAAATTTCCTGATGTTTCGCTACGCCCTCAATGGCCAAGCGGTTGGGTTTGTGACCGGACTCAAAATCGGCGACACCTTGCACGCCTTGCACTTAGGCTATGATGCAGAGAAAACCGAGGGAATGCACCTCTACGAACGTTGCCTCCTCGACATGGTCGAAATGGGCATTCAAATGGGCGTAAAAACTGTTCAAATGGGGCGTACGGCCACCGAGATTAAAAGCACACTCGGCGCAGAGCCCCTGCAAAATAGCTTGGTGTTTTTCGTACGCAACCCCCTTCTTCGTACGCTGCTGAAGGCCTATGCCCGATCCGTTTATCAGCCGCCGCCTTTCACCCTGCGCCACCCATTCGCATCGAAAAGCGCCAAGCCAGCACCGGTCGAATTAGTGGATTGAATCCCAGAAACTGCTCCTAAACCCATACCCATGAAAATAGCTCTTTTCAGCGACATACATGCCGATATCATGTGCTTTGGTCATACCCATCAGCCCTACCACCGCATCCTCCAAAAAGAAACACCTGAGGGCATCCGTTACCGTCACGCCATCAACATCGGTTCGGTGGGCAAACCCAAAGACCGTGACCCTAGAGGGGGATATGTGCTCCTACACCTCAACAAGGACAGCTCACCGCGCGAAAAGGGGAGCATACAAGCCGAATTTGTTCGGTTCGCCTACGACGTAGAGCGCGCGGCAAAAGCCATCGAGAACAGCGTGCTGCCCAACGATTATGCGGAAAACTTGAGACGTGGATATTGACTATTCAAGCCCACTAAGACTCGTCTGACCCCGTCTTTCGATAGTGTTGAAAGCGGTGCCGATCCGACTGTTCGATGGCATCCATCACCCGATCCAGAATTTCCTCATTGGAAGCCTCATAATCGAGTTCCAAAGGTGGTTTGAAGGTCATCTTCAACCGAACCCCTTTCTTTTTCAACAAAAGGCCCTTTTTATCGAAAGCCCGGCGGAACCCATCGATCACCACCGGCACCACCACCGGACGGTTTTGTTTGATGATGTGGGCCGTTCCCTTCCGCCCAGGTGCAAATGCAGCTGTTGTTCCTTGGGGAAAAGTAATCACCCAGCCTTCCTTGAGTGCGCGGTTGATGTTGTTGATATCGGTTTTCACCACCTTTCGACTCACTTCCTTGCCTTCGCTGCGCCAGGTTCGGGTGACGGTAATGGCACCCCCCAGAGCAAAGAGCTTAGGCAGCAAACCACCCCGTTTCATGGTTTCCTCAGCCGCCACAAAATAAACACGCGAACGGGGGGTGAGGAGGTAAATGGGAAATCCCAAATAATCGAACATCCGCCAGCGGACCGCGCACATGACGTGCAGCATGGCCATCACATCGCGAAAATAGGTCTGGTGGTTGCTCACAAACAATACATTCTGTTCGGGTAGACCGCTCAAATAGCGACTACCCCTGATGACCATGCGGTTGCGGATGTTCAGCCCGATATAGCCATAGGCACCCACCACCATATAAAGCAGGCGTTTGGCGAGGTACCAATGTCCGAATGAATCGCGAAAAAAACCCATGATCAAACAGTCCTCAATAAACCTATCGAATCACTGCCCCCGGCTCTGCATCCTCATCGGGTTTGGCAAAAACCAATCGGCCATCCGCATTTTCTGCCAAGAGAATCATCCCCTGCGACATCTGCCCCCTAATCTTTCGTGGAGCCAAATTCGCCAAGAGCACGACCTTCAGCCCAACCAGTCCCTCCGGATCAAAATGCTGGGCAATTCCACTCACCACCACACGCTGTTCAAAGCCCAGATCGATGCCGAGCTTCAGCAATTTATCCGCTCCCTCCACCCGTTCAGCTGATTTGATCTGCGCCACACGCAAATCAAGTTTCTCAAAATCGGGATAGGCCACTTCCGACTTCACCGGCACAAACTGTTTCTCATCCATTTCCATATTGTTTTCTTTATTCTCCTTGTTGCTTTCCTTATACTCCTTGTTGCTTTCTTTATTCCCTCTGTTGCTTTCCTTATACTCCTTGTTGCTTTCCTTATACTCCTTGTTGCTTTCCTTATTCCCTCTGTTGCTTTCCTTTATTGAAGCCTGGGCGGATGACCCTGTCGCATGGCTTATAGAGGTCGATGGGTGCATCAGGCGATCGCGCAGCGGCTGCAGTTGTTCGTCGGTGATCGGTGTGAACAGATGCGCGGCAGCACCCAGCACCTGTTCGGGAGCCAGCAAATGGGGGTTATGCCGTGCTCTTTGATCGGAAGAAGCGGCACAATCGGTCCACCATTTCCGATCCGATTCGGCAGTTCGGGTGGTCCACCCCAATTGCCCGCTGATTTTATGGGCTGTGGAGGGCAAAAAGGGTGCGCAAGCCACCGCCAAGTGGGCGCAAACCTGAAGGCCCACGTATAAGATACCGGATGCCGTTTGGGGGTCCTCTTTCACCCGCTTCCAAGGCTCGGTTTCCGCCAAGAACTTATTGCCGGCGCGTGCCAAGCGCATCATCGCAGCCTGCGCCTCACGCAAACGGTACTCGCCCATGAGGGCATAGAGCTCCGCACGGGCGCTGTCGATTTCGAACCAACAGGCCTCGAGGGCGGGTTGAAGGTCTGGGGGCAGCGCATCCATCGATGCCGCATCAGGAACCCGGCCACCGCAAAACTTATGGGTGAGCACCATCACGCGGTTCACAAAATTACCCAAGATGGCCACCAACTCATTATTCACCCGTGCCTGGTAGTCGAGCCAGGTAAAATCACTGTCCTTGCTTTCCGGTGCGATGGCCGTTAGCACATACCGCAATTCATCTTGTCGGCCAGGCAGATCAACCAAATACTCATGCAGCCAAATCGCGTGGTTCCTCGATGTGCTTATTTTCTCTCCTTCTAAGTTGAGGAATTCGTTGGCCGGCACCTGTGCGGGAAGCACATAAGATCCATGCTCGGCAAGAATCATCGGAAAAATAATGGTGTGAAAAACGATGTTGTCCTTTCCAATGAAGTGCACAAGTTGCGTGTCGGGCGATTGCCACCATGTTTTCCATGCATCTTCGTTGGAAGTGCCCCCCTGTTGCTGGAAATACTCCCTTGTTGCGCTGATGTAGCCAATTGGGGCATCAAACCACACATACAGGACTTTGCCTTCCGCATCCTTCAGGGGCACAGGAATTCCCCAATTGAGGTCGCGTGTCATGCTGCGGGCCATCAGGCCCTGGTTGATCCAGCTGTTGAATTGCCCACGCACGTGGGTACGCCAGTGGGCTACCCGTTCCGCATAGGCACGAAAGACCTTGCCTTCAGCCAACTGATCCATGGGCAGAAACCAGTTGCGGGTCGACCGCCGCACCGGTGTGGCGCCACTCAGCGCGGACCGCGGCTCGATGAGTTCTTCGGGGGATAGCGACGTGCCACAGCGTTCGCATTGATCGCCATAGGCCTGCTCGTAGCTGCACCGCGGACAAACTCCTAAAATATAGCGATCCGCCAAAAATTGACCGGCCTCTTCATCATAGAACTGTTCGGTGACCCGCTCCTCAAAAACTCCCTTTTCGTAGAGCGATAAGAAAAAATTGGATGCGGTTTCGTGGTGTATCGGGCGACTGGTGCGTGAAAAGTGACTAAACTCGATGCCGAAATCATCAAAAGACTTTTTGATTTGGGCATAATAACGGTCAACCAACTCCGTGGGCGTGCAGCCCTCTTTGCGGGCACGCAATTCAATAGCCACGCCATGCTCATCGGTACCGCAAATCAACAACACCTCCTCACCCCGTGCCTTAAGCCAACGAACAAAAACATCCGCAGGCAGGTAGCACCCTGCCAAATGCCCGAGGTGAATGGGTCCGTTGGCGTAGGGAAGGGCGGCAGTGACCAAATAACGCATCAGGCGGGCAGGCCCTCCGACTGCCTTTGGTGCAATGCACGCAATACCGGCTCGAGGCCCACTTCACGCTCCAAACAGGATAATAACCCCTCAATGGTTAACCGTTCTTGCTGCATGCTGTCGCGAAAGCGTACCGTCACCTGACCATCTTCGAGCGACTGGTGATCGATGGTAACACATAGGGGCGTGCCCAAAGCATCCTGCCGACGGTAGCGCTTTCCAATGCTGTCCTTGTCGTCGTATTGAACCTGATAGCGGTAGCGCAAAGCATCAACAACCGTGAGGGCAAACTCAGGAAGCCCATCCTTCTTCACCAAAGGCAGAACGGCCACCTGAATGGGCGCCAAAAAGGGCGGAATCCGCAAAACCGTGCGCTCACTGCCATCAGGCAGACGTTCCTCGGTGTATGCGTTCGACAAAACGGCGAGGAACATACGATCGAGGCCAATGGACGTTTCTACGACATAGGGCACATAGGATTCATTCGTTTCCGGGTCAAAATACCGTAGTTTCTTTCCGCTGTGGCGCTCATGGCTACCCAAATCAAAATCAGTTCTTGAGTGAATGCCTTCCAATTCCTTAAAGCCAAAGGGGAATGCAAACTCAATATCACAGGCCGCATTGGCATAGTGCGCCAACTTCAGGTGATCATGGTAGCGGTATGCCTCCGTTCCCATGCCCAATTGTTCGTGCCACCGCATGCGCGCCTGCTTCCAATAGGCATACCACTGCATTTCGGTGCCTGGACGCACAAAAAACTGCATCTCCATTTGCTCAAACTCACGCATCCGGAAAATAAACTGCCGGGCCACGATTTCGTTGCGAAAAGCCTTACCTGTTTGCGCAATGCCGAAGGGCACTTTCATGCGCCCTGATTTTTGCACATTCGAAAAATTAACAAAGATGCCTTGAGCGGTTTCAGGCCTTAAATAGATGGTTCCCGATTCTCCACTCACCGCCCCCATCTCCGTACTGAACATCAGATTGAACTGCCGTACATCGGTCCAATTGCGGGTACCGCTGATGGGACAAACCACCTCCAGGTCTTCGATAAGTTGCTTGAGCGCGGGTAGATCATTGGCCTCCAGCGCAGCCTTCATCCGACGCTCAATTTCTTCGATTTTTTCGCGGTTTCGGACTACATTCGGGTGGGTGGCGCGGAATTGTACTTCATCGAATGCCTCCCCAAAGCGCGAACGTCCTTTTTCCACTTCCTTGTCGATTTTCGCGCTTATTTTTGCGATTTGGTCCTCGATCAACACATCAGCCCGGTATCGCTTGCGCGAGTCTTTGTTATCGATCAGCGGATCATTGAAGGCGTCGACATGGCCAGAGGCCTTCCAGGTGGTGGGATGCATAAAAATGGCCGCGTCGATTCCTACAATGTTCTCGTGTAGTTGAACCATCGATTTCCACCAGTAGTTGCGGATGTTGTTTTTTAGAGCCGCACCGGCCTGTCCGTAGTCGTAGACCGCCGACAAACCGTCATACAATTCGCTCGATTGGAATACGAATCCGTATTCCTTGGCGTGGGCAATTACATTCTTAAAGGAGTCTTCAGCGCTCATGTTTGGGAGTAGGTCGACAAAAATAGGGAAATTCAGGGGCTCTTGGAAAAAGCTAAGCGTGTGCTTTCGGAAGCCAACGGCTAAAGTGCCGACACCGTCCTTGCGGGCACAAACTAGGCGTTGGCGCTGCTGTCCATGGCCAAAGCACTGCCGTTCTGGCGAATAATATCGTAGATCCTGAAATTCACCTCTTCACGCACCCCACAGTAAACCTCATGGCTCGCGGTATTCACAAGGTAATTGACCTGAACCACATACCCCTTGTCGCTGTAGTCGAAAAAATGAACCTGGGCGCCTGACTCAATTTTGGGGTGTTCTAACAGGGCGACTCTGATCTCACCTACGATAGCCTTCAATGCATCGGCTGTTGTGGCTGCACACAAAGTCAATTGAAACCGCGCCCTCTTCTGGTTGCCCTCGCTCATGTTGTTGAGCGGAGCGCCAACGAGGTTCTTATTGGGTACAGTGAGTAGGGTTTTATCGAGTGTTCGGATGCGTGTTGACCGAAATCCCACCTTTTCTATGGTGCCCGAAACACCACTAAACTCCACGCTGTCGCCCACCTGAAAGGGCTTGTCGAGGAAAATGGTGAACGAACCAAGGAGATTGGCTAAACTCTCTTGTGCCGCCAATGCCACGGCTAATCCGCCAATACCCAGTCCCCCAATCAAGGCCGTTACATCCGCATCGAATACCCCACCCGCCGCCAAAAGAACCCCAAAGATGACCAGGAGAATCTTGATGCCATCCACAGTAAACGGTATCATCTGCTTGTCGAGCCGAATGAGACCGCCTTCTGCCCTGCGGGTCCAATACACACCCAAAAATGTGGTTAATCCGAGCAAGAGACGAATCAGACGCACAATCAACAACAGCTGCATCAGCATGGCTATGTAGTGATGCACCCGCAGTTCTTTTTCAAAGACCCGAACGGTTTGGGGAATATTCAGGAGTGTGAAGCAGAGATAAAAGACCATGGCCATGCTCAAGGCCTGCATGGGCACCGAAAGCATCTGCACAAATTCATCGCGGTTTCTCCGCTGCTCGTCGCCCTGTGCCCCGGTGGCATCGAAGGCTTTGAATACAAGCTGGTTCACCATTCTTGCCCCCCAACGCTTTAGGAGATAGGCCAAAAGCAAGAGCCCGGCCACCAACAACAACTGCCCCAACGTATGCCCGGCCACAACCTGCGCCAACAACCCACGGATGGGTTCTATCGTATCGTAATTATTCATTGTTTATGAAAACTGAGCCTATCAACGTTTTGCAGCTGCCCGAAGATGGCGATTTTGAAGCACTTTATGGTCAGCCAAGCCCAAACTTTGATAAAAGCACATCGCTTGATAAAAGCACTGAAGCGCCACTTTTGGACAGGTACCGTTAAGCAACACCTGCAGTAGCTTCGTGACCAAATATAGTAAATTGTAGACCTAAACCTTTTGTCGTGACAAAAAATCGGCGACGTGAGGACGAATCAAAAAAAAACCGCCTCGTGGGCGGTTTTCGTTGGCCGACTAGGTTTCGAACCTAGACTCTTCTGAACCAAAATCAGACGTGTTGCCAGTTACACCATCGGCCAGTAAAGCGACCCACCATCCG
>VGGT01000043.1 GCA_016868485.1 Bacteroidota bacterium | reverse complement strand
TTGCCTGATGAAAGAGCCTTGACCTTGACGCCTTGGTCAATTTTCAAGCTTTCTAGTTCCTTGCGGGATGCAGATTCAAAAGTGGCACCTAATGCCGAGGCAGAGCTTATTTCCGACTCAGCCTTCACCAGTCCAGTCGTGCCTTCAGCGTTTCGAAGTACAACATTAAAGGTCTTTTTTTCCCCAAGTCGGTCAACCAAAACACGAACCGTTTCGCCAGGGCGCTTACGGCTCACTGCTTCCATCAACATTGGAGTGGCCGTTACCCGCACATCATCGATTTCCACAATGACATCACCCTTACGGATTCCGGCGTCCTTAGCCGCACTGTTTTCCATATGCTCGGCAACATAGGCCCCAGAATTCACCTTCAAGTTCTCTCGCGAAACCAAAGACGCATCCACATCTTGAATCTGCACCCCAAGATAACCTCTTTGCACAGTACCATATTTCTTGATGTCTTCAACAACTTTAGCAACAATATTCGCTGGAACGGCAAAAGAGTATCCTTCATAACTTCCGGTCTGACTGGCGATCGCCGTATTAATTCCCATCAATTCTCCTTTCACATTCACCAAGGCGCCACCACTGTTTCCGGGGTTGACCGCTGCGTCTGTTTGAATAAATGCCTCAATGCTTGAACCCCCACCCAAAATATTGATGTTTCGCCCCTTTGCAGAAACAATACCGGCCGTAACGGTTGAATTCAAATTGAACGGATTGCCCACTGCTAAGACCCATTCACCCACCTGCAATCCATCACTATTTCCAAATGAAAGTGTATTCAATCCGGATGCTTCAATTTTTAGCAGAGCCAGATCTGTATTTTGATCGGTACCCACCACAGTGGCATTAAAACTACGCTTGTCGTTCAGAACCACTTCAATTTCATCAGCACCTTTTACCACATGGTTGTTGGTTACGATATACCCATCCGATGTCAAAATGACTCCAGACCCAGAACCTTGCTGTGGCCCACGCGGAATCTGAAAACCCCGGCCAAAGAAATCCCGAAAGGGATCCATGACCTCGTCTTCTATGGCTCCGGCAACGCCCCCTTGCTTGGTTTTAATGTGCACCACCGCAGGTGTTGCCAATGCAGATGCCGCAACAAAATTCGGATGTTCCATGATGTGATCCGGAAAACTCGCTAATTGAATAGGCGCTTGCTCGTTAGGAAAAGCCATCGAAGATCTGGGCATATACCAAATCGCAACGGCGGCACCACCCACCGATCCAAGTACAACAAGTGCAAAAAGCAAAAACCATTTTTTCATATTCTAATTTTTTATGAGGTTATATGAGGTTAAGAATGACATACACTTCATTTTATTGCCCTAAATATCCGGCAAGTATTCAGACAAGTCGAACACCGTGGCAGTCTAAATGTTCAAATTAAAGACCGAAATGATTGAATGCGCATATTACGCATCCTATATTCGCCTAAAGGTTCATTCCATGGCTTCAGTCGCATAAAAACAAGCCAAAATGTCCCTTTCGGAAAAAAATACTGAAAAAATGTCATTGAACACTGGGTCCGAAAGACAACAAAAATTCTACAAGTACCACGGCTGCGGGAACGATTTTATCATCATCGACAATCAAAGTAAGGCATCAGATATTCAATATAAGTCATCAGATATTCAACATAAGGCATCAGATTCTAAAGATTTAGATTGGCTCAGTGAACAAAAGATCAAAGAACTGTGCACCTGGCATACAGGAATTGGAGCAGATGGATTGATTGTTCTGTTGCCATCGACACATCATTCGTTTCGCATGGATTACTACAATGCAGACGGGCGAAAGGGGAGTTTATGCGGCAATGGCTCCCGATGCGCCGTGCGGTTTGTCTATGATCTAGGTATGAGGCCCGATGAAACGGGATTATTCCGATTTGAAGCACACGATGGCATACACACGGCTTCTATCGACGGAGACCGCATTTCGGTTTCACTTCTTAACTTTTCAGCACCTAAACCAACACTTCACGGATGGTTTGTGAACAACGGATCCCCACACTTCTTGATTCCCTCGAGCCATATAGAAGGTTTAAATGTGGCATCTGATGGCGCACTGTGGAGGCATCATCCGCATTTCAATCCGGGTGGAACCAATGTGAATTTTGTTGAAGTGACCCAGCAAGACCAACTGAACATTCGAACGTTCGAACGAGGGGTAGAACGCGAAACCAAGGCATGTGGTACAGGGGTCACAGCTGCCGCGGCTTGGTATGCCTCAGTCTACAACAAACAAAACAGTTATGCGGCCCCGCAGCGCATCATGGTTGAAACGCTTGGTGGCGAATTGCAGGTTGAACTTACCGTAGACGGCTCCACCATAAAGGATGTTCAACTCATCGGACCTGCCACCTTCGTTTTTGAAGGCCACATCAACATTTGACCGTACATTCACCGTTTTCCATGTCCCCAATACCTTGATTCCTTTGGCCCAATACCTAGATTCCTCTGCCACAAAGCAGCGCTTTTGATTATTTTTGAGCAAAATTTCGTTTACATTACTTTATACAATGACATTAATTGCATCGATATCAGGGATTAGAGGCACCATCGGTGGGGCACCAAACGATGGGCTAAGTCCGATGGCTGTTGTTCGTTACACATCGGCCTATGGAACATGGTTGCTCTACCAAAACAAAGGGAAAGTCGTGGTGGTGGGCCGCGATGCACGCCTGTCTGGCGACATGGTGAATCGACTCGTAACCGCCACCCTCATGAGTTTAGGAATTGATGTCATTGATTTGGGACTATCCACCACCCCAACCGTGGAAATGATGGTACCGCATCTGCAGGCTGCAGGTGGACTCATCTTAACGGCCTCCCACAACCCCGCAGAATGGAATGCACTTAAAATGCTTGATCATCGAGGTCATTTTCTTTCGGGAAGCGAGGGCGAAGAAGTCATGCACTTGGCCGAAAAAGGTCATTTTACGTATGGGGAGGTTGGTCAACTCGGGCAATGCCGCCGATACGACCACGCCATAGCCGAACACATCCGCATGATTCTTGAACTTCCCTTGGTTGATGTTCAAGCCATTCGCTCCCGAAATTTTCGCGTGGCCGTAGACGCGGTGAACTCAACTGGTGGCACGGCTGTACCCGAGCTTCTGCGTGCTCTGGGTGTTGAGCACATACACACGGTGCATTGCGATCCCAATGGTCGTTTTCCGCATAATCCAGAACCTCTACCCGAACACCTCGGCGACATCGCCCGTTTGGTTCAGGAATCGGGAAGTGATCTAGGCATTGTGGTCGACCCGGATGTAGACCGACTTGCACTGGTATCGGAAGACGGAGGTTTTTTCGGAGAGGAATACACCTTGGTAGCCGTTGCAGATTATGTTTTGATGCACGAAAATGGTCATGCAGTCTCCAACCTGAGTTCAACCCGGGCGCTGAGGGATGTTGCCGAACGGCATGGAAGACAGTATTATGCGAGTGCCGTTGGCGAGGTAAATGTAGTAGAAAAAATGACTGCTGTTGGAGCGGTCATTGGCGGGGAGGGAAATGGGGGAGTCATTTACCCCAACCTGCACGCCGGACGCGATGCACTCCTTGGCATTGCCTTACTATTGAGTCATTTGGCCCGCAGAGGTGGCAGCATGTCGGAACTACGGGCTTCTTACCCGGCCTACTACATGAGTAAAAACAAGATGGTTCTGCCGGAGCATGCTGATCCCAATCGGCTGTTCGATCAACTGGCTGAACGCTTTTCCCATGAGAAACTCAACCGGGCAGATGGACTGCGCATTGATTTTGAGCAGGCCCGTGAATGGGTTCATTTTAGGCGGTCCAACACCGAGCCCATCGTTCGTATTTATGCCGAAAGCCCACAAACTGGACGGGCAGATGCTTTAGCCCTCGATATGATCAAAAACATTGAAAATCTATTGGCATGACACGTTTGGTCTATTTCGACAATGCAGCCACAACGCCACTTCACCCCGAAGTGGTTGCGTCTATGCTTGAGCATATGCGCCAAACCCATGGCAACCCCTCATCCGTCCACGCCGCAGGTCGATCAGCCAAGGCGGTTTTGGAAAAATCACGCCGCAGCATCGCCCAATTAATGGGCTGTGCCCCGTCTGAAATTTTCTTCACCTCTGGGGGAACAGAAAGTGACAATACCGCCCTCAGTGGCCTTATTGATCGCGGCGAGGTTCATCATCTCATCAGCAGTTCTATTGAACACCACGCCATCACCCATACGCTCGAATACCTAGGAAAGCATCGTGGAATTCCCCTTTCCTGGGTTCAGTTAACGCCCAATGGCCACATTGACCTCAACCATCTACAAACACTGCTTGCGCATGCTAAAAATGCATTGGTTAGCCTGATGCACGGCAACAATGAGATCGGCAATATGATTGATCTCGATGCCGTGGGTCAATTATGTCGAGCGAATAACGCTATTTTTCACACCGACGCCGTACAAACCGTGGGCTACTTCCCCTTTCACTTGCAGTCGATGTCGGTGGATCTTCTCAGTGCATCGGCACACAAATTCAATGGCCCGAAAGGGGTGGGGTTTCTGTACATTAGGTCTGGACTGCAACCAGAACCTTTCATCCATGGGGGTGCACAGGAACGACAGCTCAGGGGGGGTACGGAAAACCTACATTCGATTGTGGGCATGACCCGCGCTCTTGAATTGGCTTGTGCCCATATGAACGAAAAGGAATCGCACATTCGTGGGCTGCGCGAACGTCTCATCGGTCAACTCCGGTCGCGTATGCCCGATGTGGCCTTTAATGGGGATGTCGACGGAAGGGCACTCTATACGGTGGTTAACGCCTCGTTTCCGCCACACCCCAACGGAGAGATGCTGTTGTTTAATCTCGATATCCAAGGCATATGTGCATCGGGAGGAAGCGCGTGTTCGTCTGGAAGTCAGGTAGGTAGTCATGTGTTGCAAGGCATTGGTGCAGACTCCAGCCGCCACCATGTGCGTTTTTCCTTAGGCCATCAAAACACAGAGGAAGAGGTGGACTACGTAGTAGAAACTGTAACTAATTTGTTGGCCTCCCACTAACCTACAGAAACGATGGGTAGGCATGGAAGAGCATGTTACCCGATCGATTGCAGAAAATCGAGCGCGATCACCCGATCGATTGCATGATATCGAGCGTGCTCACCCGATCGACTGCAGAAAATCGAGCGTGATCACCCGATCGACTGCAGAAAATCCAGGGTGTTCACCCCATCGGCATAATCCCAAAGCGCTGGCCTTTGGCTCTGTCCATAGGGAATCACCCCATCCAAGAGTTTAGCTGGGCCCACCACACATTGCCATTGCTCGCGAATCGCATGAAGACGATTCACCACGGCCGATTGACCCGAATAATATTGCCAGGTTACGACACTTAACGCACTAAAAAGCGCGTCATCGCGGCGGAGAATGATCCCTGGAACAAACTGATGAGGGACCCGATTCATCATGTGCAGGGCAAGTTGGAAATCAAAATTGTTCGCGTATTTGGCATGCAGCATGCAGCCGTAGGCACGTTCCCGCCAAATTTCGAGCAACAACTCTATGTTAAAACCTTCCTCGAGCATCAAATGGCGTACATTTCGGCATCCCAAACCAAAGTAAGAGAAGACATCATCAGAAAGCTGCATCAAATCCTCATCACGGCAACTTTTACCAATAACGGCCACAGAAGTTCGACTCTTGCGGATCAGGTGCGGGATGTGGGCGAAGTAATGTTCAAAATATCGACTACTGTTGTTGCTTCCCGTAGCCACAACCGCTTCAGGTGCCTTCAGTCGCTCCACCACCTCAAGATGACCTTGTGGCACATGCGTTGAAGCCCTCAAGTGTTCGATAACAAACGACATCAACACAAAATCATCGCTCGAGCATTTCACCTCGGCCTTGTGCCCTGTTACCAATACAGACAATACATCATGCAATCCGACCCAGGGAATATTACCCGCCAAAACCAATCCTACACGACGAGGCTCCGAAGCCCATCCAACACCATCGATCCAATGAGCGGCGGAGTGCTCCTTCAGTGCTTCGATCCAACCCAAACGCGCCCGCTCGATTTCGTTGGTGGTGAACCAGGGATTAGCGGCCATGGCCTTTGAATAGAGGAATTCTCGATACGCCGGTTCACCCGCTTTCACAAGCGCATCTCGAGCACTTGATAAGATTTGAATAGGATCCAAAGTACTACTGATTTTCGAAAAATTTATGGGCTTAAAACTATCCATCGATCATCTGAATTCATAAATTAATTTCTAATTTGTTCAAAAGAGGCTGATTGAATGGAATTGAGAACGAATTTTGCGCTGTTAAAAACACCAACACCGGATGGCCATTATCATAACCGATGAATGCATCAATTGCGGAGCCTGCGAGCCGGAATGCCCCAATCACGCCATCTATGAGGGTGGGGTTGATTGGTCGTATGCCGACGGCACGGGCGTCCGGGGTCATTTTACCGATGCTGAGGGCCAGTCGCACGAAGCCGATGAACGCCGGACGCCGATATCCGACGACATCTATTATATAGTGCCCAACAAATGTACAGAGTGTGTCGGATTTCACGAGGAACCTCAATGCGCAGCGGTATGTCCGGTCGATTGCTGCGTGCCCGATCCAGACCGACGAGAATCGCAAGACACATTGCTTTTGCGTAAAGCCCATTTGCACCTTGACTAAGCCCACAGCTGAACGAAGCGTGGATCGAATCCGGATCGGCGTATTGATGGGGGGCAACAGCCGAGAACGCGAAGTCTCATTTGCCGGCGGACGAACCGTAATCGACAACTTAGACCAATCGCTTTTCGAGGCCGTACCTCTATTCATCGACTCCTTTGGCGAAGCGGTTTTCATCAATTGGAAATGGATTTATAAAGGCTCGATACGCGATTTTTATCCCGACTCAAGCTCTTATCCAAGTCAGGCACAAGCGGGCGCACACACCTTTTATGCAGAGCAAATTGGCCCTTACAGCCCCTCCTTAGCAGCAGAATGGCGGTCCCAGTTGGGCAAATCTGTTCGCTGGGATGAACTTCACGAACATATTGATATCGCTTTCCTCGCGCTTCATGGCAAAAATGGAGAAGACGGACGCATTCAAGGCTTGCTCGAATACCACGGCATTCCCTACACAGGATCTGGAGTGGGCGCATCCGCCCTCGGCATGAACAAGCTTGCCCAGCGCCGAATCATGAAGCAGATGGGATTGCCTGTTCCTGCATTTTGTTCGATCGACCGGCAGAGCTGGATCGCAAGAAACCAACAAGAGCGCACGGATCTTTATACGGAATGGAGCGTAGCCTTGGGGTTTCCCATGGTGATCAAGCCGGCAAACCAAGGAAGTTCCATTGGAATGAGCATCTTGAACCCAGCAAACCAAGGAAATTCCAATGGAATGAGTACCCTGAACGTCGATGACCTCGATTCGTTTACCTCGGCCATAGACAGGGCATTTTTTAGAGGCGTTGTGAAGGGAAGCGATTGGCTTCGTTTGACCGATCAACAAAAAATAAATCAGGCCAGCGAATGGTCAGACCCCAAAAGCGGCATTGGACTACCGGCTAGAGGCATCGATGGACACATCATGTATCATGCTTTAGCATTGGTCGACTGGCTAAACGAAAATCTAAAAAACGATTCGGATACCGTCTGTTTCGACTCATTGGATGATGAGTCCGTGGTCTTGGGCGAGTCATTTTTAACCGGTGATGAGTTTTCCTGTATTGTTATCGAATCAGAAACGGGTCAACCCATCGCATTACCCCCAACTGGAATTCGCAAATCGTCACTATTATACGATTATAGGGCCAAATACCTACCCGGTCAGGCACGCAAAACCACGCCCATTGAACTGCCAGAAAATCAGATCCGGCGCATTCAGAAAGCCTGCGAAGAATTGTATACACTCTTGGGATTTGCGGTATATGCCCGCATCGATGGTTTCATTAACCCCGACGGAACGGTATACCTCAACGACCCAAACACCACCTCAGGCATGATGCCGTCTTCCTTCTTTTTCCATCAAGCGGCGGAAGTAGGCATGAATCCCAGTCAATTTTTAACCTATATAGTCTTCACTTCCTTACGGCGCATCGCCCGGCCGTGGGAATTTGAACAATCACTGCCAGAAACCACAAAGGCAGCATCCCCTGATAAAAAATCACGTTCCACTTTTGGGAAGTTGCAACTGTTGCTTCATTCATCCAATAATAATGCAGGAGAAAAAACACCCATAGCGGTCATTATGGGAGGAAGCTCTTCAGAACGTCATATTTCAGTGGAGTCGGGAAGGAATGTCTTCGAAAAGCTCAGTTCCTCCGGTATTTTCGACCCCATCAGCCTCTTTTTAACGGGAAGCGATGCCCATTTTCGCTTGTTTGAAATTCCCATCAACCTGCATTTGAAAGATCATGCAGATGATATTGCGGGTAAACTTGAACATTATACGGAACATCCCATTGTCGTTGAAACCCGGGAACGTTGCGCGAAAATCACAGCGCTTTTGGGCTGTCGACCCGTTGTTGCACCTAAGGAAATCAACTTGACACAGTTGGCAGGCCGAGTGCGTCAGGTGTTTATTGCACTCCACGGGCGCCCAGGGGAGGATGGCACGCTCCAACGAGCACTCGAGGAGGTAGGGCTATCCTACAATGGATCAGGGCCCGAATCATCCGCGCTTACCATCGATAAATACCGCACCAACAGACTGCTTGCAGAACACGGAATAAAGGTAGCGGCCGCGCGCTTGGTCAACTTAAGCGATGTGTATTCCGCCGGTGGTTATGAAGCATTGGCGGCCCGCATCATTCATGAAATGCCCCTTCCCCTGATTGCCAAACCGGTCGACGATGGTTGTTCATCTGGTGTAGTGCGAATCGATCATATCGATCAACTTGTTGCCTATTTATCCACTAATTTAGTGAGTCGGGCAGATAAGAACTTGCCGCCCCAAGCGATTGAATCCCTCGACCGGATTTTGATCGAGGAATGCATCGAACAAGGCACGGCCGATCGTTTTCTTGAAGTCACTGGCGGAATGCTCATCCATACGTCTGATGAAGGATTGCCAACCTACGAAGTGTTTGAGCCGAGTGAAAGTTTAGCGGGTAAAGGAATCCTCAGCCTCGAAGAGAAGTTTTTGGCAGGAGAGGGGCAGAACATTACCCCTGCTCGTTTTTCGGCCAACCCGGTCGAACGGAACCAAATCAGTCATCAGGTTAAATCGGTTTTTGAACAGGTCGCACGCATTCTGGATGTGCGTGGCTACTGTAGAATTGATGCATTTGTGCGTATTTTTGAACAATCCACTGGCCCTAAGGTGGAAGTTCTGATTATCGAGCTGAATTCACTCCCCGGTATGACACCTGCTACGTGTATCTTTCATCAATGTGCCCTTCAAGGTTATAAACCTGATGAGTTCATCCGTCAGATATTAGTAGAGGGCGGTAATCGGAACGCTGCAGAGGGCAGAAACAGGAACGCTAACGAGGTACGCTTATGAATCTAGGACATTCACCTAAATTTCCCTATTGGGCGAGACACACAGCATTGATGAGTTTAGTGGGCCTGTTATTTCTTTTTGTACTCGATAAGAGCATTGATGCCTATACCCGACATGGACAGTCCGTAGTGATGCCTCGTCTTTCTGGGGTAGACGCAAGCCTTGCCCTTCAACAGCTCGAAGCCATTGGATTGGTCGGCATCATCAATGATACACTGTATGTAGAAGATGCAATACCCGGGTCTGTTTGCCTGCAAGATCCTGCCGAAAACAGTGAGGTAAAAGAAGGAAGAACAGTCTACCTAAGCATAGTGTCAGGTGATGTGCCCATGATTCGCTTGCCCAATTTAGTTGATGTTAGTCTTCGCAAAGCAACAATGGATTTGAAACGATTGGGATTGCAAGTAGGTGACATTTCCACCCGACCAGACATAGCACACAATGTGGTTTTGGGTGTGCGCCTCCAGGGCAGGAGCATTTCGGTCGGAACCCTTGTGGCCAAAGGCACCAAGCTCGATTTGGAGGTAGGCATTAATGTACCCGATTTATTGATACCCATTCCTGATCTGGTAGGACTCAGTATCGATGAGGCCCGTATGCTGTTGCATGAAAACAGTTTGTTTATGGGAAAAATACGCGAGGATTCCACAATAACTCAAACAGACAGGACGTTGATCATTCGACAAAGTCCCGATCCGAGTTCTGAAGAACTCATTAGAACCCTAACACCCATCGATGTTTGGATTGCTCCCGAATAGAGGCCATTGCAAAGAATTTTATATCAGTATGCTGGGCAACCAACTTCAAATGAAACCAATCCTTGCATCACTCTTGCTTTTCACAGCATTGAGCGTTCAGGCGCAAGAGTTCACTAGCCCGATTACATCCCTGAAGTCCTTACAAGCCTATGCCTCATCGCATCGGGCCGCCTACATCCTAGACACCTTGAACCTACCTCTGGTGGATGATTTCTCGCGACCCGATTTATGGCCTTCACCCAGCATTTGGACCGACAACCACGTATTCATGAATACGGACTTAGCCATATCACCTCCAACCTTGGGCGTTGCCACTTTCGACGGGCTCAACGCAGCAGGACGCGCCTACGATACGGTGCCAAGCAGTAGGGGAGTAGCCGATCAATTGACCTCCCAAGCTGTAAACCTTCAAAATCTAAGTCTTGCCGACTCCGTCTACCTCAGTTTTTTTTGGCAACCAGCGGGTCACGGCGAGCAACCCGAGTCAACAGACTCATTGGCGGTCGAATTTTGGGGCTCAGATTCGATATGGCGCGTCGTTTGGAGCCAA
>VGGT01000042.1 GCA_016868485.1 Bacteroidota bacterium | reverse complement strand
AGGGACGGCCGTGCCCCGTATGCGTACCGTGTAAGTACCCGCTTCGGGAATTGAAATACTGACTTGCTCCGCATTATTCAGGGTATCCACACCGGGTACCGCCAAGCTGTTGAGGGCTGTGGCCGTAGGGGTCGGGTCTAAAACAAGGGGCAGTAAATTCAGCCCATTCGGCGCAATCAGCCTCATATCTAAATTATTGACCAAGGCCCTTGTGGCATTGGGTGCACCGGCTTCATCGGCCCAATAAACCATCACCCGGAGGTTGCGTGCACCAACCGGTACGTTGATGCTCAGGCTGGCGCTGTCGTTTTGGCTGAGCAAACCAGTCGCATATCGGTTGCTTTCCATGGTCTTCAATGCCTTGAGCGCGTTGACTCGTCCCCAGCCGAAGCGGAAGTCTGGTCCTGCATTGCCCAAATCCTCAGCCGTATTCAGCATACAGGCTTTTAAAAGGGCAGTAGGGGGCACAGCATTGTTGTTGAGGCTGCGGTAGGCATGGCTCAACTGGGCGAAAATACCGGCAACCCCAGGTGAGGCCGCCGAGGTACCGCCACCTGTCTGATAGGTGTTATTGGGGGCAGTCGACAATTGGTTGTAGCCATTCGAACAAATATCGGGTTTGATGCGGCCATCGCGGGCTGGGCCCCTGCTGCTCGAACTTTCCAGTTGATCGGTATTGCGCAAATTACCACATGCCACCACATTTTTGCCCGCTTTGTAGCCCCCAGTAATATTACCCCAACCCGTACCTGCACCATACCCATGGTCGGACGTGCCCGCATTTCCCGCAGAAAAAACGTGAATGAGCATTTCATTGTTGTGGATTTGCGCGTCGATGGTGGAGGCATTTCCATTGTATAGACCTCCATTTACTTCGCTGTATGAGGTCGAAGTGATCGTGGTGCCGAGCGTGTTGTAGTTGGAGACCGCCGGTGTTACGTGCGGGTAACCGTTAATGCCATACATATGAAGGTAAGCCCCAGGTGCCATGCCTTTTTTGGTAGGATCGAGGTTAGCCGCGCCCAATGCGATCCCGGAAACCATGTCGCCATGGGTATTCCCGGCGGTGAAATCGTTCGTGTATTGAGTGAGGCGGCCGGTGAAGTCGATGTGTGGACCGATCGCACCGTCGTCGGCGATGCCCACCACAATCCCGCTGCCGTCGTAGCGGTAACCACCGGCCTGCTGGTTGTCGATGGCATGCGACCGGTGCAGAGAACGGCCTTCCCGATCCTCAGGTTGGCCTTCCGTTGGGGCGGGCTCAATAAACTGAATGGCGGGATGTTCGGAAAAAACGAACAATTGTTCGGGCCTGATCCAACCGCACAAAATATGATCCCCTGTTGAATTCGGTATGATCTCCAAGAGGGATCCAAGCGCTGAACGAAGCTCTGAATTCAATGAAATGCCTTGAAAAAACATAACATTAATCTTTAATTTATCCCCCTTGTATTGAAGTTGAGGGTTCATATTGGAGTTGAGCAGCGCAGGATCGATTTTTACGGTTGGGGGCATTGAAGCAATACCAAAGGCAGCAGCCTCTATGAGATGATGAGCAGAGAACCCGACAGCGGCAGACGCCAAATACGTATGCGGGGGGATGAATCCATTGAGGACCAGCCCGGCCTCTTTTAACCGATCAACCGTCAATTGTGCTGGAATTTGAGCAAAGGCGAGCATAAAAAAATGATTCCCTTGCCATTGGGGCATCGATTCGAGGGATTGTGCGAGCGCGGTCGGGCTTTGCTCCTGGATGAGCACCGTGCCGGATTGCACATAAACAGGAAGCGAATTTTGAGCGCTTAATCGATTTTGATAAGCCAATAGGCCGGTCAACACCATCAAAAACAATCGACACTGGAATTTGGAAAAGTACATAGTCAACAATCAATAATTTGTAGGAATTTAGCGCAAAATACGCATAATCTCACATCCCTAATCTGCTGAAGAAGTTATAAATACATGCCCAAACGAGATATATCGCCTAAAAAACTACATGGATTGATGCAAACCGGGCTGTGTCTGGATGTTCGCTCGCCCGCTGAGTATCGGGAAGGACATATACCCGGAGCGGTGTCCATGCCCCTGTTGAGCGACACCGAGCGGGCACAAACGGGCATCACCTACAAGCAGAAGGGTCGTGACGCGGCTGTACAACAAGCACTCATTTGGGTTGGGCCCAAGATGTCGGGATTCGTTGACCAAGCCCGTCGGTTGAGTGCCGGGCGTCCGATCCTGTTGTATTGTTGGCGGGGGGGCATGCGCTCCCACTCCATGGCCTGGCTTCTGGAACAGGCGGGCCTGGAGGTTTCAGTGCTCGAGGGTGGATACCGCAACTGGCGTCGCTATATATATGAGGTGATGGCCAATTGGGGTCAATGGGTTGTCATAGGTGGACCTACCGGTAGCGGGAAAACGAAACTGCTGCATGCATTGAAAAAGGCTGGCGAACAAGTCCTGGATCTGGAAGCGCTGGCCAACCACCGTGGATCAGCCTTCGGGGCGCTTGGCCTTCCTCCACAGCCCGGAAATGAACAATTTATAAGCGACATTGGTATGATGATGTGCGGGATGAAGCAAAGAGGTCGAATTTGGGTGGAAGACGAAAGCAATATGATCGGTAGCCTGCATCTGCCCGAGGTCATTGTGGGCCGGCTGTCGTCATCCCCATTTGTACACCTGAAAACACATTCTGAACAGCGAATACGCGAATTGGTGCATGAATACGGACAACAAGCCCGGGCGGAATTAGAGGGCGCTTTCAGAAAAATAGCCCGTAAAATTGGCGGACAATATCTCAATTTGGCTCTGGAAGCGCTCAACGCGGGCCGACTCGATGAAGCAGCGGCGATCGCGCTGCGCTACTACGACAAGGCCTATGCGCAAAGCCTTTCCATTCGGCATCCAAAAGGTGGAATGCCACTCAGCTGGGGAGCGAATGAGGAAGTGGATCAGGTGGTGAATCGACTGTTGGGTATCATAAAAACGAAGCAAATAATTCCAATTAATAAATGAATGAAATGCCCGCGCTACCGCGATTAACCGAATTGGCGCCCGCATCTGGTTGCGGCTGCAAACTTCCTGCCCAACAACTAGACCGCATACTCGCGCAAGTACAGCCATCGAACAATGGTGGATTGCTTCTGGGATGGGAGAACAGAGACGATGCGGCCGTCTACCGATTTTCATCCGATCGGTTGCTGTTGTCGACCGCCGATTTTATGAGTCCCCCTGTCGACGACCCCTACGATTTTGGTCGCATTGCCGCCACCAATGCCATCAGCGACATCTACGCCATGGGCGGAGAACCCATGCTGGCCTTGGGCATCCTTGTTTGGCCTTCCGAAAAGCTCACACCCGAAATGGGCGCCGAAGTGTTGAATGGTGCACGTGAGGTATGCGACGATGAAGGCATAGCCCTAGCCGGAGGACACAGTGTAGAAGGCCCTCAACCCCTGTTCGGATTGTCGGTGAACGGATGGGTGGCACCAGAACATTTGCGGATGAATTCCGGCGCGCGCGTTGGCGACTGGCTCTACCTCACCAAACCACTCGGAATTGGCGTGCTTACGGCAGCTCTTCGCCGCCAAACCTTGCATGCCAGCGACCTATTTACCCTGCTCCAACTCACTACGCAATCCAACAAGGTGGGCGCACAGTTCGCCCGCGAGGCCTATGTGCACAGCATGACCGACGTCACTGGCTTTGGCCTCCTGGGTCACCTCCTCGAAATGTGTCGGGCATCGGGAACGGGGGCCGAGCTTTACCTCGATGCCCTTCCTCAGGCCGAAGGTCTAGACCCCTATTTGTTGTCGATGATCGTGCCCGATCAAACCTACCGCAACTGGAATGCGGTGGAAGGGCAGGTGCGGGGCATGCAAGGAATGGAGTTTATGATCCTATGCGATCCGCAAACGAGTGGTGGATTATTAGTGAGCGTTCATGCCCAGGCAACCGATACCTTCGAGGCCAGGGCCCGAGCCCTGAAACAACCCATTTGGCGCATAGGCCGCATGATAACGAAACCCGGTATCGAAATTTTGTCCCGATTCAACGGAGCATAAGATCGGCCGCTTTTTCAGCAATCACGATGGTTGGTGCTTGGGTGTTTCCCCGGGTAATGGTTGGCATAATCGATGCATCCACCACCCGTAATCCATCCACTCCATGCACCCTCAATTGATCATCCACCACCGAATTTTCGTCGGCTCCCATGCGGCAGGTACCCACCGGATGGTAGAGCAATTCCGTATGACGCCTAAGGTGCTCGATGATTTCAGCCTCTTTCTGAGCGGGCTGTGCAGGTAAAAAAGACTCGTTGCGCCATTCATCAAAGGCAGGTGCCTCCATGATTTCCCGAGCTTTTTGAAAACCGATGAGCATTTTATCCAAATCGGATGAATCGGAGTACACTTTTGGGTCGATCAAAGGCGAGTAAGGGTCATTGGGAGACGGGCGTATGCTTCCACGCGATTGGGGCTGCACCAAAATAGGTGCAAGACTAATGCCATTTCCTTTGGGCCGCACAAATCCGTGGTCGACAAAGAAAACCGGTGCAAAGTGAAATTGTAGATCGGGTGCGCTGAGGTCGTCTCGACTGCGGGTGAAGCCACCGGTTTCGCACAGATTGCTGCACAGCGGACCTTCTCGTTTCCACCACCATTTGAGCAAATTGCCCAGCGTATCATCGCTGTCGAATGAGGCTCCTTTGCGGGTTCGGTAGGCGAGGGGCACAACGGGATGGTCTTGGAGGTTTTTGCCAACTCCTGTGAGGGGCTGCCGTATGGGCACCCCCATCTCCGCTAAAGCAACCGGATCTCCGACACCGCTTCGCATCAAGAACAGTGGCGATTCAATGGTCCCCCCACACAGGATCACCGATTGGGTGGCATAAATACGGCACTTCCCACGACCAATACCCAATTCAACACCAGTCACCCTATTCGCTTCCCACAATGCATGAAGCGCTCGAGCACCCGTAATAACCCTCAGGTTTGGTCGCTTCAAAGCCGGACGAAGAAATGCATGGGCTGGACTGTGTCGGGCCCCATTCAAAATATTCACCGGATGGATGCCAACCCCATGTTCGATCGAATCGTTGAGGTCATCCACTATAGGGTAGCCCCTATGCGCCGCTGCTTCTAAAAAAATGCGACTTAAGGGATGAATATTCTCCGGCTTTTCGATATTCCATAACCCCAAACTTTTTTGAAAAAAGGGTAATAAATCCGCATATCCCCAGCCCTTATTGCCCAGAGCTGCCCAGCCGTCAAAATCCGCGCGGTGCCCTCGGATGTAAATCATCGCGTTGATGGCCCCAGATCCCCCCAATGTTCGTCCGCGCGGCATAAACAACGATCGTCCATTTAATTCGGGCTGCGCTACAGATTGATAAGCATAATCGACCCGCGATCGATAAAGTTTGGAAAAAGCGGCTGGAATTTTGATTAAAGGGTGTCGATCCGGTATGCCCGCCTCAATCAGGATAACGTTGATCTTTGGGTCCGCACTCAAGCGCTGGGCCAACACACAGCCTGCAGAACCCGCACCGACGATGAGGTAGTCGGTAGAAAAATGATTCGGTTTCGACATTCGTCAAAAATAGGATGTTTGAGCAAGATGTTTCAATAATTTTGACCGACTCAACAACGGGTACATTTTTTCACTCAAAAAGCATGGGGATCATCGGTGGCGTGCTGAAAGGCGCCCTCAAAACACGGGCGCGTTTGAAGATGCCCCAACCCGCTCCACTCAGGCAGCAGGAACGTGTTTTGCGTGCATTATTGAACCGAGCCAGGGACACCCAATTTGGGCGTTACTACGGTTTTGGATCGTTGTTGAATCACCCCGAGCTTTCAACCGAATTCGCACGGAGGGTCGATTGGCATGACTACAACCGTATTTTCGATCGTTGGTGGTCGAAACAACTCGCCGGGCAATCCGACATCAGTTGGCCCGGAAAGACACCCTATTTTGCGTTGAGCTCGGGTACAAGCGGGGCCCCGAGCAAGTACATTCCTGTGACCTCCGATATGCTTCGTTCGATGCGCGGGGTTTCGCTTCGTCAAATGGAGGTGCTCGCCCAATACAAGCTCCCTTCCGATTTATATACCAAGAGGGTGCTTATGCTGGGAGGCAGCACCCGTTTGAAGGGCGAGGGTGATCATTATTATGGCGACTTAAGCGGCATCACCTTGTCGAAAGTTCCCCTGTGGTTCGAGCCATTTTTTAGTCCGGGCCGCCGCATCGCGCGACTCGACGACTGGAAGCAACGCATCGAAGCCATGGTGCAAAAAGCGCCAGAGTGGGACGTATGGATCGTCACCGGGACTTCGACTTGGTTGGTATGGCTCATGGAACAGATCATAGAACGATATCAACTGCGGACCATTCATGACATCTGGCCCAACCTCAAGGTCTGTACCTATGGCGGCGTATCCATTCAACCCTACCTCAACCGTTTGGCGCGCTGTACGGCACATCCACTGATTCTCATCGAGACCTACCTGGCGTCAGAAGGCTTTTTGGCTTATGACACCCGGCGAAGTGATATTCGCCAAGGCATGCAACTCAACCTCAACAAAGGAATTTATTTCGAGTTTATCCCCTTTAACCGAACCAATTTTGATGAGGAGGGAACCCCAAGGCCCGGATTCGAGGCACTGCGGATCGATCAACTTTCAGAGGGAGCGGAATACGCGCCCCTGATCACAACCTGTGCCGGGGCTTGGCGCTACTTGATTGGGGATACCATTCGGGTGACCTCCGCTGAACACCAAGAAATCACCCTCACAGGCCGTACGCGGCAGTTTTTAAGCCTGTGCGGGGAACATTTGTCGCACGACAACATGAATGCGGCGGTCTTGCAGTTGTCGGCCCGCCTCGGCGTTTCCCTGGGCGAATTTACCGTGCATGCGATCGAGGGGCACGACGGACTCGGACATCATTGGTACATTGGTTGTGATGCTCAAATTCCAGAAGAACAGGCCGCTCTTTGGCTCGACGAGGAACTGTCTGCACTCAACGACGACTACGCCGTCGAACGTCAATTCGCCCTTTCTCAGTTCAAAGTCAATTTTATCCCCCAAATGTGGTTTATGGAATGGATGGAGCAACGAGGGATGCTCGACGCGCAAAGGAAGTTCCCCCGGGTGGTGCAAGGCGATGTTCAAAAAGCCTGGATCGACTTTATTGAACAAAAGGTAGGAGGCCAAACATGATACCCCATCCCTACATCCAAGGATTTGGCTTTGGCATGATGTTGTCGGTACTGATTGGCCCCGTGTTTTTCGCCCTCCTCCAAATCAGCATCACCCGTGGCTTTAGAGCGGGTGCCCAAATCGCGGTGGGAACCCTGCTCAGCGATGTGGTGGTGGTGGGTTCATGCTATTTTGGATTAACTGGTTTGGTTGCGATACATGAAAACCAGCGGCTGCTGGGTATTTTAGGAGGGCTATTTATGCTGGTTTATGGTGTTTATCTATTGGCCGCTCGCCCCCCTGCTTCACCCCATGATGCAGACAAGATCTCGGAACCCGTATCGGGTGGTAAAGGGCTATTGGTGGTCAGAGGATTCCTGCTCAATATTCTAAATCCATTTACTCTGGTCTATTGGCTCGGGCTATCTACTTGGGTCAGCGCACTGCCTACCTATGAAAGGGCCGATGATATGGCCTTTTTTGGGGGGACACTCAGTGCTGTGCTCATGACCGACCTACTGAAATCATACCTGGCCCGCCGCCTCAGGCCATGGCTGAGTCGGGCCCGTGTGCTTTGGCTCAACCGCATCACCGGCCTTGTTCTGATGGGCTTTGGTCTATCCCTTTTGCTCCAAGTTTTTTGGTTAAAACGCAATTTTTTTTAGCATTTGCCTATATTTGCGCTCCCTAAGATCGGGGTGTAGCGCAGTCCGGTTAGCGTACACGTCTGGGGGGCGTGAGGTCGCTGGTTCGAATCCAGTCACCCCGACCAATAATTCAATGGCAACTACCGCAAGGCAGTTGCCATTTTTTTGTCCCTAACTTTTCAATCGTTTTTTGTTGTGTTCTAAGCATCTGCTTGCATAGATTTTGAGACCTGAACGGGGCGCTGCAATTTTGCAGCATGAACGAGGCTGTTATGCACTTTATCTGGAACAACCGACTTTTGAAGACCGGGGTATGGCAAACCCAAACAGGCGAACGTATCTGGCTGGAGTCGCCTGGGCAGCACAACCCCGATGCGGGCCCCGATTTTCTGGGTGCACGGCTGCGCATTGGAAATCTCCGGTGGACGGGTGCTGTGGAGATGAGCTGGCATGCCATGGACTGGTACCGCCACCGCCACCAACTCGATCCAACCTACAATCAAGTGATTCTACACGTTGTGTGGGAGGGAAGCCAGCACGCCATGCGCTGCGACGGTACGGAGGCCGATACATTCGTCATGAAGCCTTGGGTCGATGGGTATATTCTCGATCACTACAGTCAGCTGATGTCAAATTCAGGCGACTTCCCCTGTGCGTCGCAGCGGGGACTGGTCGACCGCAGCCGCTATTTGGCCATGTTCGATCGGGGGGGCTTACAGCGCCTTCTTCAACATAAACAGCGTTTTTGGAGGTCTCTCCATCAATGTGGGGGCGACTGGGATCGGGCATTGTGGATGGGTTTGGTCAGAAGTTTTGGGATGAATGCAAACAGCGCTGCCATGGACCACCTCGCTTTGTCCATCCCTATGTCTGAAATTAAGGCATGTAGGGGTCATTTCGATCATATTTGGGCAATCATAAGCGATCGGGTAAAAACAAGCACTGCTTGGATTCACTCAGGTCGCTCGTGTACGCTGCCTGTTTCTTTTACAAAAAATAAACTCAAGCAGTTGGCGGTTCTGGTGGCCTATGGAATTCCGGATGCTGGGGAATTGCTGTCGGCTTCCACGCCATTTGAGGTGAGGGCGCTGTTTCGAAAGGCTGCTCAAACCGAGCCTGGGGTACACTTGATCGAAAATACCCACGATTGCCTATCGCCAAAAATCCTTCAGGTTTTCATCATCAATAGCCTCATTCCAGCTTTGTTTTGTTATGGCGAGGAAAACCACCTTCCGCAAGAACAGGATCGGGCCGTGCAATGGCTTGAACAATTGGGTCCGGAAAAAAACAGATGTACAGATATTTTCGCATATTTGGATGTTCATGCCAACAATGCGCTTCGATCCCAGGGCATGATTCACCAGATGAATGCCTTTTGTAGGCCTCGGCGATGCTTGGAATGTGCCGTTGGGGCCTTTTTGTTGACCAGAACATTATATAAGCCTTATGCGCAAACTGCTTGATCATCTTAAAGACCTTAGTCAACTCCAGTTCTTTGGCGTGTGCACGCTGATCAGCGAAACTTGGGGACTACCCCTAGAACGAATTCGGGTGTTGTTTGTCTACGTTTCACTTTTTTCGTATGGCTCCTCCGTGCCCATATACCTCATTTTAGCCTTTTGGCTGCGCATCAGACAATATGTGAAAAGAAGCCGCTGGCTGGTGGAGTGATGGTGCGCATTTTAGTTACGGGCAGTAATGGTTTTTTGGGCCACCGATTGGTGGCTTCACTTCGACTGCGTACTGATGTGGAGCTCATTGCCACCTCTTTGGGACCGGATCGCCGTTCAGACACCGAGGGATACCTGTATGTTCCTTTGGATGTTACCAGCGAGCAAGCGGTTCAAGAAGTTTGTGGGCGCTACCGACCCGATGCCATCATCCACACCGCGGCCATTACCCAAGTTGATCAGGCTGAGCAGCAGCCAGCCAGGTGTAGGCGTCTCAATGTAGGGGCAGTTGCCCACCTGGTCAGTGCCTGTGCACGCTATAGCATTCACCTGCTGCAGTTATCAACAGATTTTGTGTTTGATGGGTTATCGGGCCCATACGCAGAATCCGATCCTGTATCGCCCATTAGTGTATATGGTTGGTCTAAGGCTGCTGCCGAAAAGCTTCTATCCGACAGTGAGATATCATGGGCAGTAGTGCGCACCATATTGGTCTATGGGCAAGAGGTGCCGGGTGGTCGATCCAATATCGTTCAGTGGTCGACCAAAGTACTCCAATCAGGGAGCCCTGTTCAGGTGGTCAACGATCAATATCGGACGCCGACTTTCGTCGAAGACCTGGCCCAAGCGTGTATAGAAATCGCCCTGAGAAAGGAGCAGGGTATTTTTCACATATCAGGGGAAGAGGAAGTGAGTATATTTGAATTGGTTGGCCATGTAGCGCAACATCTGGGCCTCAGTATGGAAAAGGTGCAGTCGGTAAACAGTTCTGATCTTGCTGGAGCCGAACTTCGTCCACCCCGAACAGGATTCATTTTGGGGAAAGCCAAGTCGAGGATTCATTTTGAGCCGGTTTCACTTGAGACGGGCTTAACAAAGGTGTTGGGTCCAGCAATCCAGTAGTTTTATTTCCAATGAACATCTCAATTTGCCATTACCCGCTCAATTTGCCATTACCATCTCAATGCATTATGTTTAACGCTTTCTTTCACCAATAATCAAATTTTTCATGTCCGACAAAGACTCCTGGGGTTCCCGAATAGGATTAATTCTCGCCATGGCGGGAAATGCGATTGGTTTGGGTAATTTTTTGCGCTTCCCCGTGCAAGCGATGCAAAACGGGGGTGGTGCCTTCATTATCCCTTATTTGGTTTGTTTTCTGGTGATGGGTATTCCATTATTGTGGATTGAGTGGGGCGTGGGCAGATACGGTGGCCGAAGGGGCAACCACAGCACACCCTTCATTTTGGATCAAATGGGTAAGGGTCGATTTTGGAAGTATTTCGGGGTGTTTGGCATTTTCACCAATATTGCCGTGGCGGCCTATTACTGCTACATCGAATCGTGGACCTTGGCCTATGTCTACCACAGCCTGATTCAGACCTTCCAGTCGATGGGCCAGTCGGAGGTGGCCGCTTTTTTTGGGAAGTATGTGGATGTCGGCAGCAGCACATCCGGCATTCCGTATGAATCC
>VGGT01000041.1 GCA_016868485.1 Bacteroidota bacterium | reverse complement strand
ACTCATGGATGCGGTCCGAAACCCCCCTGCGCAAGGCTGAATCTCGCTCCTTCTGAAGATGGGCTGCCTGAATGATGGAGTCCAGATCAATATTGTTGGGGAACGCATCCCGTAAATTCTGTTTGCCTTCGGTGTAGTCGAGCAGCAGTTTGGAAAATGCCCCAGTTTGCCTCAAGCTACGGTATGAAACAGAGAAGTTAGCCATTGGGAAACATCAGCTTGAGGATCCGGTGGTTAGGCTATATCATGCACAGGTACTCCATACAAATCAAAGGCCTCCGCAGCTGTAATGCGTATTGGAACGAAAGTTCCTGGCTCAATGTTTCCACAGGCCTCAGCATCAACCAGAACTTCATTGTCCACTTCTGGCGAGTCAAATTCAGTTCTTCCCACCCAAAATCCAGATTCTCGCCGCTCCATCAAAACGGTAAGCACCTGTCCGATCTTTTGCTCATTTAACTCCTGTGAAATTTCTTGTTGGAGCGCCATAATTTCCTCCATTCGTTCTTCCTTAAGCGCAGCAGGCACGTCATCCGTCAGATTATATGCGGCGGTATTCTCCTCATGAGAATAGGTAAATACCCCCAATCGATCGAATTTCTGCCGCGCCACGAATTTCATGAGGGTGGCGTGATCGGCATTGGACTCGCCCGGAAAACCGCTGATCAGTGTGGTGCGCAAATGAATGCCTGGCACTTGTCTGCGAATTTCATCGAGCAAATGCTCTGTACGTGCAGCGGTAATCCCTCTCCGCATTTGCCGAAGCATTGGGTCTGAAGCGTGCTGCAGCGGCATATCGAGGTAACGACAGATCGTTGGTACATCGCGCATGATCGGAAGGATGTCTGTAGGGAACTGCGATGGGTACGCGTATTGTAAGCGTATCCACTTTATTCCTGACGTTTGGGCCAATGCAACCAGTAAATCAGACAGTCTCCGACTGCCATAGAGATCCAAACCATAGTAAGTCAAATCCTGAGCGATGAGTACCAGCTCCTTAACGCCCTTCTTAGCCAAATTTTGTGCTTCATTCACCAATTCCTCTATGGGTCGCGAAACATGGCGTCCGCGCATCAGGGGAATGGCACAGAAGGCACATGGGCGGTTGCAACCCTCAGCAATTTTCATGAACGCGGTGTGGCGGGGCGTAGAAATCAGTCGTTCTCCCAGTAGTTCATGTCGGTAATCGGCACCCAAGGTTTTGAGCAGTCGGGGCAATTCCATGGTCCCAAAAAAAGCGTCGACTTGGGGCATTTCCTCTTCGAGTTGGTCGCGGTAGCGGTGGCTCAAACAACCGGTCACATAAAGTTTGTCGATCTGCCCTGCCTCTTTGGCATCGATGCATCCCAGAATGGTGTCGATCGATTCTTGTTTGGCCTGCTCAACAAATCCACACGTATTGACTACCCAAATACGCGCACCCTTGTCGGCTGTGCCATGGGTAACGGGAATATTACCCGCCTTTAGCTGAGTAACCAAATTTTCGGAATCGACCGTATTCTTAGAGCAACCCAGAGTCACAACATGCACACGTGCAGGTGCGGTTCCACGCGCCCTCATGCAGTAGCATCGCTGAACAAGGCATCCACAAAGGCTTGGCGATCGAAAGGCTGTAGGTGCTCCGCCTTTTCTCCCACACCGATATAGCGTACGGGGATTCCTAATTGATCACTCACGGCCACCACAATGCCGCCCCGTGCCGTTCCGTCGAGTTTGGTGAGAATCAGACCCGTAACCTGTGTCACTTCACCAAAAATTCTGGCCTGCTCCAATGCGTTTTGACCGGTCGAAGCATCCAGCACCAATAAGACCTCATGGGGTGCTTCCGGGATGACCTTCGACATTACGGAACGCACTTTCCCCAATTCTTGCATGAGGCCTGATTTATTGTGTAGGCGACCAGCGGTATCGATCAAAACCACCTCTTCACCATGCTTCTGTGCCGAGCTCAGTGTATCAAATGCCACTGATGCAGGATCCGATCCCATTTTTTGGGTGACAATCCGACAGTCGGCTCGACGCGACCACTCCTGGAGTTGTTCGATCGCTGCAGCCCTAAAAGTATCAGCCGCGCCCATAACCACTTTCTTTCCGGCCTGCCTGTAGTGCCAGGCCAACTTTCCAATACTTGTGGTCTTTCCAACGCCGTTGACTCCGACCACCAAAATCACATGCGGGTGGTGGTCGAGTGTGCGCGAAAAATCCAAGTCAGCTTCGGGTGCTTGCTGCAACAAAGACATGACTTCTTCGCGAAACACCTCCTGTAGCCGCTCCCCTTTCAGTCCGTTTTCCGATTTTGATCGCTCCTGAAGGTTTCGAATGATCTTTGCGGTCGTATCAACACCTGTATCGGCCTCAATGAGCAGGGTTTCGAGGCGGTCAAGCATCTCGTCATCCAATACCTGGCCACCCGTGAATAGCCGCCAAATTTTTGAAAAGAAACCCTCACGGGTTCGCTCCATTCCCTGAACGAGCGCTTCGCGGTTGGGTTTTTTCCGGAAAAAGTCAAATATTCCCATGCTACTGGTTGATCGGCTTTACGAACACAACGCCCGGAAACAGCAAGGGCTGACCGGGCGCGATAATTGGTGCTCGCCCCCTAGAGGAGGCAGCAAACTATTTATTTGGTGAAGTAGTCTTTCACCTTGTTGGCCGTCACGAACTCCTCTTTAAAGGTGTAGGCTCCAGTCTTTGGTGAACGAGTCGTTCGAATGACCTTCACGATTTTTTCGGTTTCAGATGCCTCCCGTTTGAGGGTGGCCACAACTTTCTTTGCCATTACTTGATTTCTTTATGTACCGTAACTTTCTTCAATACAGGATTGTATTTACGCAATTCCATGCGCTCCGTTGTATTTTTCTTGTTCTTCACTGTGATGTAGCGCGACATACCAGGCATTCCGCTGGTTTTGTGCTCAGTACATTCCAGGATTACCTGAATGCGATTGCCTTTACTTTTCTTAGCCATGATTGGGATCAGATTTTACCGTTGCGCAAAAATTTGGCGATGCTCGCCGAAATGCCGTTCCGGTTGATGGTGCGGATGGCACTGGTTGAAACCTTGAGGGTAATCCATTCCCCCGTTTCAGGAATGAAAAATTTCTTGGTTTGCAGATTGGGATAAAAACGCCTCTTACTCTTGATGTTGGAGTGAGAAACCCTGTTTCCTACGATGACCTTCTTACCGGTCAAATCACATATTCTCGACATTGCGTTCGTTTTTGGCTATCTTTGTTACTTTCCAGACTTTCATCAGATGGCAACCCAAGACAGGGCGCAAAGATAAGAAAAAAGGAAAATAAATCAACCCGGCAATTAAATTATTATGAATGAACTTGACACGGTAACCAAAAAACCGACGATCACCTCTGCCCATTCGCCATTCAACCCTCAATCGATTCAAACAAGCGAAGCGATCGACTTGGAGGATCGTTTTGGCACCCACAATTATCACCCATTGCCCGTGGTACTGAAAAAAGGACGAGGCAGCCGGGTATGGGATGTAGAAGGTCATGAATATCTAGATTTTTTATCAGCCTATTCTGCCGTTAACCAAGGGCACGTGCACCCAAGAATCGTGGGTGCACTCATCGAACAAGCCGGTGAGCTGAGTCTGTGCAGCCGGGCCTTTCACCACAACCTTCTGGGTCAGTATGCACAGTATATGACCGAGTTGTTGGGCTACGATCGGCTTCTTCCCATGAATACGGGGGTTGAAGCGGCCGAGAGTGCCGTTAAACTGGCCCGAAGGTGGGCCTATGATGTCAAAGGAGTGGAAGAAAACCAAGCCATTATGGTCTTTGCCGAGGGAAATTTTTGGGGACGTTCCATCGGCGCCATTTCCTCATCGACCGACCCTACCGCACGACGGGGCTTTGGCCCCTTTGTGCCTGGATATAATATTGTGCCATACAACGACCTTCAGGCACTGGAAGAAGCCCTCTCGCAGCCTAATGTTGCTGGATTTATGTTCGAACCGATTCAGGGTGAGGCGGGTGTTGTGGTGCCAGACCCTGGTTATTTGTCAGGGGTTCGTGCGTTGTGTACGCAGTACCGTGTACTCATGATTGCCGATGAAATTCAAACGGGAATGGGACGAACGGGCCTAATGTTGGCCTGCGACCACGAGCATGTGCGACCCGATTTGGTTGTTTTGGGCAAGGCTTTGGGCGGTGGCGTATACCCTGTTAGTGCTGTTTTGGGCGACGATGAAGTGATGCTCACACTCAAACCCGGTGAACACGGTTCAACATTTGGCGGCAATCCGGTGGCTTGTCGCGTGGCCATGGAGGCGGTATCGGTTTTGCAAGAAGAAGGATTGATTGATAATGCCTGGGTAAGAGGTGAACAACTTCGAACGGGCTTAATGGAACTTCAGCGCAAATATTCGGTCATCCTGAAAGTACGGGGTCAAGGATTGCTCAATGCAGTTGTTGTTGGCAGCGACATAGAGGAAAAGGCTGATGATTTGGCTTGGAACCTATGCCTCCGAATGATGGAACGGGGCGTATTGGCCAAACCGACCCATGGCCATATCATCCGCTTAGCACCTCCCTTGTGCATTACCGCTGACGAAATAGATCAGGCGCTGGACAGCATCGGTAAGGCACTCGGAAGTCTGAATTAAATTTTAATGAATAGGATTTTCAATACCAACAGCACTCTATATTTGAGTCTTAAAATTCAATTTATGAAAAAAATCATCTTATCGCTTTTCCTTATGTTGATGGCCTCTTGGTCGATGGCCACAACTACTGCTTCCGATTTCACGTTGGATGAGCAAACATTTCAATCGGAGATGGCCGCTCTCGATCAACTCGAGCAGGAATTGTCGGCACCTACTTTCACTGCCACTTCTTCCAACAACACCGTATTGTTCGCGCAACACGGCCTTCAGCAGTCCGCATTTGGATTGGGTGACATGGAGTGGGGACCCTTTGCCTGGGGCTTCTGCTGCTGGCCTGTTGGGTTCTTCGTGGTAGCAATTAATTCCAATAAATCCAAAAATGAGAAACTGTCATTTTGGATAGGAGCTGCTGTAAGTGTAGTTTTTAGTGCCATCGGCAGTTCGTCCGCTGGTTCTTAATGATGCCTTTATCACTTTTTATAAGCGCCCTTCGCGGGCGCTTTTTTTTGCTCAAGATGATCACCGCTTGCTTGGTCATTTACACTTTTGCGGCCACTAGCAGCCCAATTTTAGGACAACAAGCCTATCGAATAAAAGCCGAATGTACAGTCAAATCGAAAACAGTGGGAAGTCATGAAGCCGGTTTGATTATGGGTACCGTTTACTATGATGTTCGCATTGGCCGCTTGATTTTTGACGTGAAATTCCCGGAGAAAGAAACTTGGGTTTTCGTCGATAGTGTACAGTGGACTATTCGAAATGACACATTGATCAGTATAAAACCGAGTTCATTAAAACCTAAACTAAGCGTCCTGCATCTCAGCTTAAACCAACAGTTAGGCGGTTTCGGGCTCGAACAATCGGGCTATACAATGACATCGGTCAAAACCGAACAGGGTCTTGTCATCAGTAATTGGTCTCCACCGGCTGCAGCCCGCAAAAAAATGGGGACTATTGCTTTAGCCAGTCAAGAAAGGCAACTGAAATCAGTTATTTTTTATCATCCTAATGGCAAAATATTGAGAAAACAATTTTTTCGGAAATATCAAAAAATTTCTAATGTGTCTTTACCAACAGAAGTGATCGATGAAATATACAACCAAGACAAAAAGTTGTTTCAATCCACCGAATACAAAAACACAGTGATCAATGATCAAGCTCCCGATTTTCATTATCGTCGCGATCCTCAGTACCGCAACCTACCCAGTGGCTCAGCCTCTCCCAAACGGTAAATCAGATCAATCATGGCTGATTTTACCGACAATTCAGCATCATGAGACGGCAGCTGCTGTTGAAACGCCAACACCCAGGCATGAATGGGATTGGATCGCCTTTGCTTCCTACCGTTTCTACAAAAAGAATATATCCTCGCAGGATGCCATCAGTTGTACGTTTGAACCGAGCTGCTCGACTTACGGGCTTCATGCCATCCGACACTTAGGCGTTTTAGCCGGTTTAGGAGCTACATTTGACCGTTTGTCAAGGTGTCATGGATGGAACCGTGGGGCATACCAGGTCGATGTTTCGAGCGGACTCAATCTTGATCCAATCCAACTGATCCATCCCTAGGAATCCTAATGAATTACCTTAGACACGAAGAGCGATTTTACATGCTTTATGTACTTTTTGGTTTGTTTATGGCAGCCTGCACACCCATGGCTTCCAAGGCTCAGAATCAGTCGAGCACCGGGTTCGCAAGATTTTTGATGTCGAGTGGCCAAACCCAACTGGGACGCTTAGAATGGGAAAGATTGCATTTTAATGCACCAAACGACACTTCAATTCTGTTTGGATTCCGGGATGCTTTACGCATTGATCGAGATTACGAGAAATCCCTGAGCATCGGGCAACAGTTCCTGAAATCTACTGAACAATCAAGCACTGAAACCATTCTCTCTGTGCGGTCTGAATGTGTTCGTGATGCAATTTGGGCAAAAAAATATAGTACAGCACTGGGCATCATAGACACCCTCCTTTTGACGACCTCGGACCCCCACAGCGACCGCAACCAAGCCTGGAAAATTGGGGTTTATCGCTTGATTGAACAAAAAAACATCCCAAACACGTACTCTGTCCCTAAGGCCGTCATCCTATCCGCCATAATCCCGGGAAGCGGAAAAATATACTCAGGCGCATGGAAAGACGGACTAACGAGTTTTTTGTTTGTGGCAGCCAATGCATGGAGCAGCTACAGAGGATTTTCAACGGACAGACCGGGTTATGGATATACATTCGCAGCGCTCAGCACGGGTTTTTACCTGGGGAACTTGTATGGCACCCGACAGTGGGCACGCCACATGAATCGAGTTAAAACCCAAAAGTGGGAAAGCGAAATGGTGGATCGTTTGACATCGATGCCCTAGACCATGAAAGCGCTGATCCTATTTTTCATTTTGCTCGGTACAGGGTATCGACTCCCTTTGCTGGCCAAAAACGCAATTTTTAAGAAGACCGACGAAATGACAGACACAACATTTCTTTGGGACTATGGTCAAAAATTACAGGCCCATAAAAAGTTTCATTTGGCCATTTTAGAATACAATCGTCTTCTCTATGAATGTCCTCAGTATTCATCCAAGAACCTGGTATATCTGCAGATTGGGCAGTGCTATGATTCTATTGCACAGCCCAATCATGCGCTACGATTCTACGAAGAGGCAATCCAAGCCACCCCAGACGGAGACCCTCTTGCTCAATGGCTCCTGCTATTAAGTGCCAGAAATCGAATTGCACAAGGAAAATTCGCGCCTGCATTGGCTGAATTGTATTCGCTGGATACCCTCAATTTGCGTAACGATCAAGCCGACATCTATCATCTTCTCGCCGCTGTGGCCCTTCACCATCTGGGTTCTGCTGATCAATGCAAAAACCATTTGATTCAGCTTGATGTAGAAGCTGAACACCTATTAAAATATGAACACGCTATTTCGGCATCAAAACGACCCAATCCAAATGCGGCCATGGTTATGAGTGCTGTTCTGCCAGGGGCTGGTCAATGGTATAGCGGATCTAAACGGGAAGCGATGAACACGCTCCTGATCAATACGCTGTTCTTGACATTGACCATACGGACCGCACGGTTAGTCAGTCCACTCGATGTGATGATTGCCATACTTCCCTGGTTTCAGCGTTATTATGTAGGAGGATACAACAGAGCCTCACTGCTCGCCTTCCAAAGGCAAAGAATAAAACAAAGAGATGCGTTGGAAATCGTTTTACAACAAATTCCGAACAACAGAATTCACGGATTTTAATGCAAAGAATTCAGAATTAATGCAAAGAATCCAGAATTAATGCAAAGAATTCAGAATTGTTTTGAAGGTATCGGGATGATTCATGGCCAAATCGGCCAAAACTTTCCGGTTCATACCCATGCCTGAACGGGTGTATTTACCCATAAATTTGGAATAGCTCATACCCTCCTGACGGGGTGCCGCGTTAAGACGAGCAATCCACAACTGGCGGAAGTAGCGGCGACGCGCTTTGCGGTCGCGGTATGAGTAGCCAAGTGCCTTTTCAACGGCATTCTTTGCTACGGTGTAAACAGTGGAGCGGGTTGTGAAATACCCTTTGGCCATCGCCATAATTTTCTTACGGCGGGCACGGGAAGCGACATGGTTGACGGATCTAGGCATGGGGCTTGATTTGTGTCAGTGGCACTGAGGCACTTGTAGACTGACTGGGTTAACGAATTATTTTCCTATGGTGAGTAAGCGACGAATCAGCGACTCATTGGTGGTATCAACTAAAGTCGAACCAGATAAATGGCGCTTACGAACTTTTGACATTTTGGTCAGGATGTGCCTTTTGTAGGCGTGCTTCCTCTTGATTTTACCAGTTCCAGTGAGGGCAAAGCGCTTTTTTGCACCAGAGTTAGTCTTCATTTTAGGCATAACAAGCAATTTTACGTTTATTTCGACTTTGAGGATTTCGGAGCCAAATGCAGAAACATACGTTTACCTTCTAGTTTGGGCAAACTCTCTACTTTGCTCAGTTCCTCGAGACGGGACGCAAAGGTAAGCAAAAGAAGCTCTCCCCGCTCCTTAAAAACAATAGCTCTACCCCGAAATTGTACATAAGCTTTGACCTTAGCTCCTTCCTCTAAGAACTTTTGCGCATGTTTTAATTTAAATTCGAAATCATGTTCATCCGTATTGGGGCCAAAACGAATTTCTTTGACCACGGTTTTCTGCGCATTCGCTTTAATTTCCTTTTCCCGTTTCTTCTTTTCATAGAGGAATTTACTGTAGTCTGTTACCCTGCACACAGGCGGCGTAGCATTTTCAGAAATAATCACCAAGTCAAGGCCGATATCCTGGGCAATTTTTCTCGCCTCAGATATACTGTAGATTCCAGGCTCCAAGTTGTCACCGACCAAACGAACCTCCAGGAAACGGATGTTTTCGTTGATGGGCTCAATGGGTTTCTCCTTCCTGAAACGGTTGGGTTGACGTACGGGTAGTGCTATGGCGTAGAAATTTAAAGGTTAATCAAAAATTAAGTGTAGGAAACGGCATCGATTTCGGCCCGTATGCGCGATAAGAATGAATCAACAGACTCAGCGCCTTCGTCACCCACCCCATGTTTGCGAACAGAAACCAACTGTTGCTGAACTTCCTTTTCGCCTATGACCAACATGTAGGGCGTTTTCTGCAATTCAGCATCCCGGATTTTTCGGCCAATTTTTTCATCCCTTAGGTCAATGACAGGGCGAATATCGTGTTTTCTGAGCATTTCAACAATGCCTTGTGCATATTCCTCAAACTTTTCGCTAATGGGCAACACAGCAACTTGTTCTGGAGCCAACCAAAGAGGTAGGTTTCCGCCACAATGTTCGATCAATACGGCCACAAAACGTTCCATAGAACCGAATGGAGCCCTATGAATCATTACTGGCCGGTACTTCTGGTTGTCTGAACCTGTGTACTCTAATCCGAAACGTTCGGGAAGGTTATAATCGACCTGTATGGTTCCCAATTGCCACTTCCGGCCTAAGGCATCCCGGACCATAAAATCAAGTTTTGGACCATAGAAGGCTGCCTCACCCGGTACTTGTTCGGCAATCATACCCTTTTCTGATGTAGCTTCGATAATGGCCTGCTCAGACCGCTCCCAGCACTCATCGCTTCCGATATACTTTTGGCGATTTTCGGGGTCACGAAGTGAAATCTGGACATGATATTCGGTGAATCCGAGCGCCTTAAACACATGCAGCACCAGGTCTATCACCTTTTTAAACTCCTCTTTTACCTGATCTTCCCTGCAAAACAGATGCGCGTCGTCTTGTGTAAATCCACGTACTCTGGTGAGCCCATGCAATTCGCCATGTTGTTCGTAGCGGTATACCGTGCCAAATTCGGCCAATCGAAGCGGTAAATCTCTGTAGGATCGGGGTTTACTTTTGTAGATTTCGCAGTGATGCGGACAATTCATGGGCTTCAGTAGATACTCCTCTCCTTCGTGTGGGGTATAAATCGGCCGAAATGAATCTTGCCCGTATTTTTCCCAATGACCTGAGGTCTCGTACAAGGATTTTGATCCAATGTGGGGCGTAATGACCTGAAGATATCCTGCCGCTACTTGTGCCTTGCGCATGAACTGCTCTAAACTTTCGCGCAATAGGGCGCCTCTGGGCAGCCAAAGTGGGAGGCCCATACCTACATTTTCGCTGAATGTAAATAGTTCTAATTCGCGCCCCAATTTGCGGTGATCACGCTTTTTGGCCTCTTCCAACAAGGCCAGATGCTGAGAAAGCTCTTTCGTGCTGGGAAAGGTAATGGCATAAATCCGGGTTAACTGTGCATTTTTTTCATTTCCACGCCAGTAGGCCCCCGCCACAGAGGTGATTTTTATGGCTTTTATTTTCCCCGTGTGGGGGATGTGTGGGCCACGACACAGATCGGTGAAGCTTCCCTGCTTATAGAACGTGATTTCACCATCGTTGAGGCCATCGATTAGCTCCAATTTGTAGGGATCGCCCTTCGCGCGGAAATACGAAAGTGCATCGGATTTGCTTACCTCTTGTCTTTCGAAGCGTGATTCGCGGGCAGCCAATTCAGCCATTTTTTGCTCTACCCGTTCAAAATCATCCTGACCAAATGAATGACCATTAAAGTCGATGTCGTAGTAGAAGCCCTGTTCAATGGGTGGACCAATCCCCAGTCTGATTCCGGGATAGAGATCTTCTAATGCCTCGGCGAGCAGGTGGGCTGAGGAATGCCAAAATGCATATTTCCCTCCTTCATCCTCCCATTTCAGTAATTTTAGACGGCAGTCGCCTGCAAAGGGACGGTGTAAATCCCAAGGTTGTCCATCAACCTCAGCCACCAATACGATGCGGGCCAGACCTTCACTGATCGACAATGCCAGGTCATAAGGCGTACTTCCTTCTGATACCTGACGCAATGAACCATCTGGAAGTGTTATTT
>VGGT01000040.1 GCA_016868485.1 Bacteroidota bacterium | reverse complement strand
GCAAGGTGCTTTCGGCCGCAGAAATTGACGAGGTAGAGGTGAGGGGAAAAAGACAGATGAAGAGTCAGGGCATCAATAAGTTCCACGTGGAACAATCGATGGGAGCCAGCGGCGGCAAGGTGCTTTCGGCCGTAGAAATTGACGAGGTAGAGGTGAGCGGGAAAGGACAGATAAAGAGTCGGGGCATCAATATGTTCCACGTGGAACAATCGATGGGGCCCAGCGGCGGTAAGGTGCTTTCGGCCGCAGAAATTGACGAGGTAGAGGTGAGCGGGAAAGGACAGATGAAAGGGAAAAGAAAGATGAAAAGTCAAGGAATAGATGGAGGTTGATTACGACGTCATTGTAGTGGGCGGTGGGCATGCGGGCTGTGAGGCTGCAGCGGCCGCTGCGCGCATGGGTTCAAGGGTATTGCTGATCAGCATGAATATGCAGACCATTGCCCAGATGTCTTGTAATCCAGCCATGGGGGGCGTGGCGAAGGGCCAAATAGTCCGTGAGATTGATGCGCTGGGGGGCTATTCGGGCATTGTGAGCGATCGGTCTGCCATTCAATTCCGCATGCTCAACCGATCAAAGGGCCCGGCCATGTGGAGTCCGCGCACACAAAATGATCGAATGATGTTTGCGGCACTGTGGCGACAGATGTTGGAGGAGACTGAGGGTGTACATTTCTGGCAAGACTCGGTGGTGGAGTTGTTGTTGAACGAAGCAGGCCCGCGTGTTGAGGGTGTACGAACTGCCATGGGCATGCGCTTCAAGGCAAGAGCCGTTGTATTAACGACAGGGACTTTTTTGAATGGGTTGATGCACGTGGGAGAAAAGCAACAAAAAGGCGGTAGAAGCGGCGAGCACGCGTCCTACGGAATCAGCGAACAGTTGATGGCACTGGGCTTCAGCACCGGAAGAATGAAAACGGGCACACCACCACGAATTGATGGGCGCAGCCTGGATTACACAAAGATGGAGGAACAGAAAGGGGATGAGTATCCCGGAAAATTCTCCTTTACCGATACCCGCCCGTTGGAGAAACAGCGCTCTTGTTGGATTACATACACCAATGAAGCAGTACATGATCTGTTGCGCACTGGATTTGATCGTTCCCCCATGTATAATGGCAGCATAAAAGGTTTGGGCCCGCGCTATTGCCCAAGCATCGAAGACAAGATTAATCGTTTTGCTGAGCGCGAACGGCATCAGATTTTTGTGGAGCCCGAGGGATGGAATACGGTTGAAATGTACATCAATGGATTCTCTACCTCATTGCCACAGGAAGTACAGTATGCGGCTCTACGGCAGATACCGGGATTCGAAAATGCAAGAATGTTTCGACCCGGGTATGCGATCGAATATGATTATTTCCCCCCAACCCAGCTGCGCCCATCGCTCGAAACAAAGCAAGTGAGCGGGTTGTACTTCGCCGGGCAAATAAATGGTACAACGGGCTATGAAGAAGCGGCGTGTCAGGGCTTGCTCGCCGGCGCAAACGCTCACTTAGCCATTCATGATCGCCCGCCCATGGTATTGGGAAGATCGGAGGCATACATGGGCGTGTTGATCGATGACCTCATCAATAAGGGCACCGACGAGCCGTATAGGATGTTTACTTCTCGTGCCGAGTATAGAATACTGCTGCGACAAGACAATGCCGATATACGCCTGTCAGAGATAGCGAGAAAAAATGGATTGATCAGTGAAGAGCGTCATGCTCGGGTAGAGCAAAAACAAAAGAACGCGGACGCCATAACGAAATACATACAGCAACACGCGGCGGAACCCGAAGAGGTTAACCCTGTTTTGCTCGAATATGAAGAAGCAAGCATTAACCAAAAGGTAAAATGGTCTAGCCTTTTGCTTCGTCCGGGAATTGGCCTTCGGGAATTGGCGGCAGCATCGGAGCAATTATCTGCTTTCCTCGCCCAATTTCCAGCTGAGGACGCAGAACAATCAGAGATACAATGGAAGTATCGCAGTTACATAGAGCGAGAAGAGGAACAGGCAAGAAAAATGTCAAATCTGGATCATGTTTTTATGAAGCCTGATTTTGACTATCAGTCGATTCGGGCATTGTCGCACGAAGGACGAGAAAAGTTATCGTCGATGAGACCAGAATCATTGGGCCAAGCCGCTCGACTTTCGGGTGTTTCGCCAGCAGACATCAGCATTCTCATGGTATACTTGAATAAATGATTCAAATGGAAACACTACAAGCCTGTCCTGCCTGCAACCATGTGACAACCCTAAGGGAGACACAGAGCATTAAAGATTATTCCATATCAAAAGAGGTCTTTTCGCTTGCGTGTTGTGGCGATTGCGGTCTTTGGTTTACCAACCCCCGCCCAGATCGGGCCCACATTGGCCCATATTACCAAAGCGATGCCTATGTATCACACACAGGATCGGATGCACCAGGACTTATTAATACACTGTATCGCTGGGTAAGACAGCATACCTTAGGGGTTAAGAAAAGGCAAGTTGAACAAAAGAACATACTCGAAGGGCGCAGATTGTTGGATGTAGGGTGTGGAACGGGCGAATTCGCCGCGCACATGAGCAGAACGGGGTGGAAAGTGACTGGGGTAGAGCCCGACCCGGCCACCGCAGATCGCGCCAGGCGATTGCATGGAATAAGCGTGAACCATGAGGGCTGGTTAAACACGGCGGCCGATCAATTCGAAGTCATCACGATGTGGCATGTTTTGGAACACGTGCATGATTTGAGGCCAAGGGTACAACGGCTCCAACAATTATTGTTGCCGGGTGGATTATTGGTGGTGGCGGTACCCAATCCTATGTCAACGGATGCCCACCATTATAAACAGCATTGGGCTGCATGGGATGTGCCGAGACATTTGTACCATTTTCCACCGTCTATGTTGCGGAATTTTATAGAGTCGTTTGGTTTCGAAAGCATCTCAACCCGCCCAATGGTTTTTGATCCCATGTATGTATCTATGTTGAGCGAGCAGTACAGAAGCGGTTCAAAAGCGGCCCCTTTCATTGGGTTATTGAAGGGTTTGTGGTTTTTGTTCACAGGATTGTCGAGAAAAGATGCTTGCAGTAGTCAGGTTTACTTTTTCCGAAAGAGGAAGGAACAATGAATGAAGCTGAATCATCGTTCATAAAATCCAGATCCAAGAGCCCTTGGATCAGTATGCCCGCGCTGTTCATTCTGTTGCGCCTGCTTTTGTGGACGCCCAGTATTCAATTAATCGGATGCGCAAATATGGTTGCCCCGACCGGCGGCCCCCGAGACAGTGTTCCGCCGCAAATGATAAGGGCCCATCCCGCCATGCGCTCAACAGGCGTAAATATTGAAAAAGTAACATTGGCGTTTGATGAATTTGTCCGAATTCAGAACAGAAGCGCCATCCGATTATTGCCCGAAACCAATAAGCAGCCGATCATAAAAGAAGCGCTCAATCGAATCGAACTGGATTTTAGTCAAGTGGCGCTCGATCCGACAACGACCTACGTGCTGTACATGAACGATGCCATAGCGGATTTCACCGAGGGCAACAAATTGAAGGATTTCACCTATATTTTCTCGACGGGCTCATCTATAGACACCGGTTGGATATCGGGCCGCGTAATCGATGCGCACAGTTCGAAGTCTAAGGCGCAAGTACGGGTGGGTTTGTATGATTGGGGTCCGGCCGGAGATTCCGTGGTGTACAGACAAAGGGCGCGGTATTCGACAACGACCAACGACAGTGGAATCTTTTATCTGGGTTATTTGCCTGATCGTGATTTTCGCCTGTTTGTTTGGGTAGATGACAATAAAGACGGGTTGTACAAGGCTGGCGAGGCCTTTGATTTTCTAGGCGCCCCATCGAGCGCGGTCAATGGTGTATACGACTCATCTCAGCGCTATTCCCTGCGCATAACGGTGGATCGCGACGAGCAGGCGCGCATAATTGAATATTCAGAAAAATGGCCCGGATGGCTCGGAATTACTTTCAGCAGTAGGCCATCGGTGCTGAATTGGGTTGTAGACGGCCGTGCGTTGAGCGACTCTATGGCGCAATTACACTATTGGAAAGGCGATACCGCAATGGTTTATGTTGGGGATGCATACACGAAAGCAGAAGCGGGTGCGGTAGTTGGCTTTTGTAGAATGATTCACCGAACAGATACCGTATTCAGGAAAATAAAGCCTGCTGTGGAGTCACGAAAGACCCAGGACACATCAACTGTTCAATCCTGCCCTCAGCTAAGCTCATTATGGGTCGGAACCCCGGTTTTGTGCGCTGGAAAAGGAGCATTGCGGTTTTCATCTGATTGGCCATTGAATCGAGTGGACTCTGCTCGGTTTATGTGGGTCGACACCTTGAGTCGACAAACAGTACACACTGGTGCGGTAACGCGTTACGCCGGGGGATGCCTTTTTGTCCAAGTACCGAAGGCGTTAGCTGCTGGACGGGTGTATAAACTGTTCATACCAAAGGGTTCAATAATCGGTGCTGGGGAGCAGGCACTCGATTCCATGGTGCAGGTATTTAAGGTTGAACCGGATACCACAGAGAGACAAATTAGTGTTATATTATCAAATAAAGAAAGCAGGTGTTTAGATTGGCCCGATTCAATCCGCTTGGGACGCTACGTAGAAATATTCGATGAAAGTGGTTATCAATGCGGGGTGTTTCGTTTCACGGACATCGATCGGGGACAGTGGGATCAAGGATCACCGACACTGGGACTCATGCCCGGGGCGTACACCATTAAGATATATTTCGACCAAAACAACAACAAGCAGCTCGATTCAGCCTCCTGGCGATTAGGTCGAAGGGCAGAGTACAACCGAACGGCAACATGGATCTTGTCGGCAAGTGACACCAGAGAATACCCATTAGACCTTTGTACATTGACGTGGAAATGAGGTCTTTGAAGTGCATACTAAAGATTGTGGCGATCTTCATGGGCTTGACGGCTTCGGCATGGGGTCAAACAGCGGCTCTATACGTGACCATGACAACCGGTACGACTGCCAATTTGAGATCCTTGTCGGTAACGAGCAACGATGATTGGTGGGCAGGCGGGAGTAAGGGATGGCTTTGCCACACCATGGATGCGGGCCAGACCTGGACAGCTGTCCAGCCCGCGGGCGATTCGGTCGATTTCAGAAGTCTTTACGCGTTCAATGCACAAGAGGCTGTTGCAGCCACAGCAGGCAAGCAGCCGGCTATTTGGCGCACGCAAGACGGAGGAAATCAATGGTCAATTGTTTATCAACCCAATAACCCACGCGCATTTTTCGATGGAATTGATTTCTGGAACGACAGCTGTGGGGTGTTGTTTGGTGATCCTGATGAAAAGGGTCGAATGATTCTGTTGTTCACCAAAGATGCAGGCCGAACCTGGACGGAGCCCGTGGATACAACCCGACCTCGATTTGCAGCAGGAGAAGCGGCCTTCGCTGCCAGCGGAACGAGTATGGTGTGTGTGGGAGACAGCACCATGGCCATCATCAGTGGCGGACAAGCCTGTCGGTTGTGGTACAGCAGAGATCGTGGACAAACATGGTCGCACATACGCACCGATATTCCCAATCCCGCCTTGGGAGGCATTCATTTGCGTTTTCCGGATACGCTTTCGGGCGAACAATCGTATGTGTTGCACGGCATACCGAGCCGCGGAGGCTTTTCCATTGCCCTCACGCCCGACAGCCAGTGGACGGTGGTGGGTGGCGACTACCAAGATCAGCACGTCCGCAACGGTGCAGCCGCAGCGAATCGGTACGGAATGTGGTGGAATCCCCGCACACCAACACGGGGCTACCGCGAATGCATCGTACCGCTCGATACCTTCTGCTGGATGGCGGTAGGTCCCACCGGATGCGATATCACCTATAATGGAGGCCTCGATTGGCAGGCATACAACGATGAACCGGGTGTACACGTCGCCCAGATGTTGCCCAATCGACGTGTACTAATGGCGGGAAAGGAGGGTAAAATCCTATTAACGAAGCATGCACCCACTGATTTCAAAGACACCCGTGGCTCAAGTGGGCCTGCAGACCCTATACAAGCAGGAATGATCTCGAAGCCTATAGAAAGGGCCTTGAAAGGGGATATGAAGCCGATCAATCGGCTGTTGAAGCGTTGGGTACGCAGGTATGGCTCGGGTGAGCAAAGTGAACGAGGATACACCACTTTTGGAGGATCATATAAACGGCTGGTGGAGCGAATGGTGCGCTTGCAGGGTGTTCAAAAGATATGGGTAGACAGCTGCGGGGCACGCAATCTCTTGTACCCTGCGCGGGGTGCGATTTATATGATCGTTGGCCGTGGCCTTAGTGGAAGCCAAGAAGAGCAAAGAATGGAATTGGGCCTATTTTTCTACGAAGGAGGCGTTAGGCGGCCCTATTGGATGCGTTATGTGATCGGGAGGGCATGGGGAGAAATCGATCATCTGACGAAACCGAGCGTGATTGTGGTTCGCGATCGGGAGCGATGGTCGCACCTTCTGTGCGCATGGGAACGGAGACCGCCCTGGCATCCCCTTCACCACTCCGATTAAGACGATTCAAGCACGAAACCACGCAATTGGCTGAAGTCAGTCGGAAATTTATTCGTTCATTCAGTACAAGAGCCGTCAAACGCGCTGTCAGTACAAGAGCCCCATCCTACGCTAATTCAGTACAAGGGCCGTCAAACGCTCATTCAGTACAAGAGCCGCCCAAAAAAGGAAGCCATGAGGCGAATGAGGACGCTTCCGAGGGGGTAGGGGATTAGCCGATGCGCGAAATTTTCAGAAAATTGGCCCGACTGTCGCTGCCAACAGGCATGGCGCCGGTATTGACCACCACATCACCCTTGCGAACGTATTTGTTGTTCTTGAGAAAAGCGAGCACCTCGTCGATGGTTTGGTTGGTGTTGGATTTTTTGTCGTAGAAAAACGCACGAACCCCCCAGAGCAAGCTGATGCGCGTTAGCAACTGGGGATCGGGTGTAAAAATAAACACCGAACAATGAGGACGGTAACTGGCCACCTGATAGGCCGTGTAGCCCGAACGCGTGAGACCCACAATGCTTTGGGCCTGAACATACTTGGCCGCTCGACCCGCCATATAGCAAAGGGAATCCGAAAGGGATCGTTCCTCCTCGGTCGATTCGGCCCGCTCACGGTAGTAGATTCCCTCTGCCCCCTGTTCTACTGTCTCAATAATTCGACACATATATTCGATCACCTGAACCGGATGTTGTCCGACAGAAGTTTCCCCGCTGAGCATGAGGGCATCGGCCCCATCAAGAACGGCGTTCGCCACGTCATTGGCCTCGGCGCGCGTAGGCATGAACTGCGTGATCATGCTTTCCATCATTTGGGTGGCGATAATAACGGGCTTGCATTGGTGGAGGCATTTCTTCACGATCAATTTCTGAATAAGAGGGAGTTTCTCGAGTGGATACTCCACACCTAAGTCTCCCCGAGCCACCATTACCCCGTCGGACTCCGCAATAATGGCATCTATTTCATCCACGGCGGCGGGTTTTTCTATTTTAGAAATAATGTGGGTGTCCTTCCCGCGCTCTTGAATGCGCTCGCGCAATTCACGGACGTCGTTCGGACTGCGCACAAAGGAAAGGGCCACCCAATCGAGGTCATGGTCGAGAATGAACGCGAGATCACGCAAATCCTTTTCGGTGAGTGAAGGAAGGGAAACTTTCGTATTCGGGAGATTAATCCCCTTTTTCGATGTGAGTAGTCCGCCGTGCACGGTCACCAGCTCAACTTCGTCGAGACGGTTGCTGCGCAATACCTCCAATTTGATTTTGCCATCATCGAGCAAAACGAGGTCACCTTCCTCCACATCGAGGGGAAATTCTTTATAGTTGAGGAAGATGCGCTGGGCATTGCCCATACAGGGGACGGTGGTAAACAAGATTTTGTCGCCCTTGCGCAGGGTGATTCCATTGTTTTGTAATTCGCCGATGCGGATTTTGGGACCCTGAAGATCGCCCAATAGAGCCGTGTGGGTGCCCAGTTGCTGGTTGAGGTCACGCACGTCACGAATCACCTGTTCGAGCGTTTCGTAGACCGCATGAGAGAAATTTAACCGAAAAACATTGACACCGGCTTTGATCAGTCGGCTCAAAACCGCTTTGTCGGAACAGGCAGGGCCAACAGTGGCCACAATTTTGGTTCGGCGGTGGTGTATTGATTTATTGTTGGGCATGGGTACAATCAAAAAAAGACAGGGATTTGCCGCGACCAACGCTTGTCGTCGGAAGCAAGCGCCATGGCGAATCCAAAATACTGGTGTTGGTGGAGCTGGGGGGCCAACAGACTGGCCTCGGGCAGCGGCGCCTCATCCGAATAAATCAGAAGATAATCGCAAGCATCGCGCAGAGCCGGCGATATAGATCCTAAAGAGGATGTGTTTTTTAATAAGTAGGCCAAGGGAATTTCCTGATCCGACGTCCAACGGAAGCAGGTGAAGGAAATGGGCTCGGCCGAATGGCCTGAAACCCAATCGGGAATGCGCATGAATTCTGTGGAGAAATGCTCATTGAGAAACCAAGCCACCTGCCAGGGGTGGCGCGTGCTGCGCAAGCCCACCAAATTTTGCTGGGTGCCTAAGTCAAATGTAAGGGTTCTTTTCGCCACAAATGAAAGGGTGCTTTTCGCCACAACGTCCACTAAAAGGCCACAAAACTAATGCATATCTTCGAAAATTCCCCCGACACTACTATTTGATAATCTGCTTTAGTTCCTTTACCTTTGTGCCGTTTATTCATTAAACCCAACAGAAATGTCTGATATAGCATCGAAAGTGCGGTCCATCATTGTAGAAAAGCTTGGCGTGGACGAAAATGAGGTGACCCTCGAGGCCAGCTTCACCAATGATCTGGGCGCAGATTCACTCGACACGGTTGAGCTGATTATGGAGTTTGAAAAGGAATTTAATATTTCCATCCCAGACGACCAGGCAGAAAGCATCACGACCGTGGGTCAAGCGATCTCCTACCTGGAGTCGAATGTGAAATAAAGGCTGCACTATATGCAGATGCGTCGTGTAGTGGTTACGGGTCTCGGAGCGCTCACGCCCATTGGAAATACGGTTTCGGAATATTGGAATGCTTTGGTTCAAGGCACCAGCGGTGCTGCGCCAATCACGCGTTTTGATGCCTCAAAATTTCGCACCCGTTTCGCTGCTGAGCTGAAAGGGTTCGATCCCGAGCAACATTTTGACCGCAAAGAGGCCCGAAAAATGGATCCCTTTGCGCAGTACGCCATGGTGGCCTGCGAGGAAGCGTTGAGGGACTCGGGACTTCTGGATGCATCTTTCGATACCAACCGCGCGGGCGTGGTTTGGGGTTCAGGAATCGGAGGAATTTTCACCTTCTTTGAAGAGGTGAAGTCTTTTACAGAAGGCGACGGTACCCCGCGATTCAACCCTTTTTTCATTCCCAAGATGATCGGTGATATTGCCCCGGGCTACATCAGCATACGATACGGCTTGCGGGGACCCAATTACACCACGGTTTCGGCCTGCGCCAGCGCCAACAACGCCATCATCGACTCCATGAATCTCATTCGGATGGGTAAGGCCGACGTGATGGTTACCGGGGGCTCAGAAGCGGCCGTTAATCAGGCAGGTGTAGGGGGATTTAATGCCATGAAGGCCCTGAGCGAACGCAATGACAGTCCGGCTACCGCTTCACGTCCGTTTGACCTTGACCGCGATGGTTTCGTTCTTGGTGAAGGTGGCGCGGCGCTCATTTTGGAATCACTCGACCATGCGCTTCAGCGCGGAGCCCGCATTTATGCAGAATTGGCAGGCAGCGGATTGTCGGCCGATGCCAACCACATCACTGCGCCACACCCCGAAGGACTCGGCGCCACATTGGTGATGCGGGCTGCTTTGGCCGACGCGGGGATGACAACGGCCGACATCGACTACATCAATGTACACGGTACCTCCACCCCACTAGGCGACGTGAGTGAGGTGAAGGCCATACAAGCGGTTTTTGGAGCGGATGCGTACCGGCTCAGCATCAGTTCGACCAAATCGATGACGGGGCACCTGCTTGGAGCTGCTGGCGCCGTAGAAGCGGTGGCAGCCATATTGGCGATCCAGAACGAAACGGTTCCTCCTACGATTAACCATTTCACAGACGATCCGGAACTGGATACCCGCCTCGACCTCACATTTAACAGGGCAAGAAAGCGACCGATTAGGGCCGCCTTGAGCAATACCTTTGGATTTGGTGGGCACAATACCTCTGTGGTGTTTCGCCGCTACGAAGGATGAGGATGTTTGGGTTGTGAAAAAGCTTATCGATCGCGTCCGCAAACGGTTGTTGCGGGCATCCAATCCGCTGGCCGCTCGGATTTATGACTTAACAGGCTTGTATCCGAAGTCGATGCATCTTTATGAACTTGCATTTACCCATTCGAGTGCGCGTGTAGGTTTGGAAGACGGGCTGCATAAAAGCAACGAGCGCTTAGAGTATTTGGGCGATGCTGTTTTGGATTTGGTGGTTGCCGATGTGCTCTTTCGCCAATTTCCTTTTCGCGACGAAGGCTTCCTCACCAATATGCGTTCGAAGGTGGTGAACACCCAATTCCTCGATTCCTTATCGCGTGCGCTCGGTCTCGATAAAATGCTGCAGCACACGGCCGGCAATCGCCGCAACGAAACGAGTAAGAACATGAATGCGGATGTTTTTGAGGCGTTTTTGGGCGCGATCTACCTCGACCAAGGATTTCCCAAGACCTACCGTTTCATCCTCGACCGGATTCTTACTCCTTTTGTCGATTTAGAGGAGCTTACCATAACCGACCACAACTACAAAAGTCGTTTGGTGGAATGGGCGCAGCGAAACGGCAAGAAAATCAGCTTTGAGGTAGAGGCGCGTCCCGAGCGAGGCCGTCAGGGTAAAATAACGGTACGTATTCTCCTCGACGGGCAAGTCGTGGCCAAATCAACGGACAGCAGCCGGAAATTGGCTGAGCAAAACGCATCGGCCCATTACCTGGAGCATAAATTGGGGCAAAACACGGTTCAGTAGAAAGCCGTTCAAGCAACAATCAAGACGCTCTCTAGGGGCAATCAAGACGGCACTCCATTGGCAATCAAGACGATCTCTCTGGAACGACGGCGATGCACTTC
>VGGT01000039.1 GCA_016868485.1 Bacteroidota bacterium | reverse complement strand
CGTAAAAAGCATCGCGACCTTTAGCGTAATCTTCGACACGCAGGTCCTTAACGTTCGGCTCCTTAATGATGTTGCTGGTGAACATACGACGAATAAAGACCTCATCATAGTTCAACTTTTCAGACTCACTGCGCCAATTAAAGACCTCTGAATTGGTCAATACCGGACGGATGTATGGGTAATACACCCAAAACATAGCGGTCTGTCCTACCACCCTGCCTTCTGATTTCAGGTTTGAAATGGGAGCAAGAGCAACAATCCTAACGTCTAAACCACCCGTACGACGATCGAAAACCCATTCCTCCTTCAAACGAATACCTACCACATCATTCGGGTCGAACTCCTTCTTCTCTACCTTTTGAACCATTTCATAAGTAACTGGATCCATCGTGATAACCGTATCATAGCTCTCAAGAGACTTCAAAATCGCATCCGATGTAATTGCATTCTCCGGGACCAAATCCTCTGTTTTGTAGATATAGCCTTCCAATTCGCCTCCTTTCAAAGAGCCCATCAAATAATTGATGAACATACTCTTCGGGTAGGTGAAGAAAAAATTCGGCTTTTGATTGAGATCAATCAAGCGGATGATACTCCAGGAGAACATCGCATCTGCCTGACGAACTGTATACAAATCGCTGATTCTGCGCGTCCTTTCCTCCCGCTTAAAAGCACCATCGATAATTTCAGGATTTTGCACTTGTGCAGACACATCAAAGACACACAAGCCAAGGGTTATTCCGAAACCTAAAATAAACTTATTCATAAATGAATTAATTAAGACCATAAGTAACAGCAGGCAATGTACGGGTTACCTTATCAGGACCAACCGCTTTCACCTCATCAAAAATAAAGCGATCTCCAGGCTTTGCATTCCGAATAATGTTTTGTGCCGCTTGCGTAAAGACAGGACCCGAAACAGAAACCACCTGGGCATCCTTTCTTGGCGCCAAATAAATCAAACGGAAACTCCTGATCTCAAAACGAAGGTCAAAATCAAAATCCTTCAACAAGGCAATCATACCACCCTGTGCTTTGAACTTGGTTGAGGCCACAGAACCAGCTGGCAAGCCTCCTACTGTAGCAATTGGATCAGGAACATACTTCACACGGAATTCTGAACTACCCAACATACTGCCACCCTTACCCGCCTCACTTTTGGAACGAACATCCACATTAACCTTACCTGGCTCCATAACACGAACCACATATTTTCCACCAGAGCCTGTCAAAGTACCTTTAGTAATAGAGGGGGTAAGATCAGCGGGTTTAACCCCAGGGGCAGAGATCGAAACTGGATTATCTACACCAATATAGAATACATTCATCTTATCCGGTGATACCACCGCTGCGGGGCGAGCAACCGTGTACGAGGTCGTAAAAGGATATTTCGTTTCCTCACCCGTACCTGGGTTCTTCACCAGAATGTATCCATTCAACTTCTTCTCCCCTTCAGATGTAGCCCGAGCCTTATATTTACCCAAACCATTTTCTACTGGTATCACAGCGCCACCGTCTAAACGGATATCTAAATTTTGACGGCTGTCATAAGCGACCAACATCACATCAGCTTCGAAATCCTGTCCCGTTAGAACATAATTGCTTTTCGCAATTACCTTGGCCTCAACCTGATCAAACTTGAACGATGCTGCATCGATAGAACCCAGAAGATAGGTAACAACTTCACTTTCCGTGTTGCGGATATCACTTTCATATTTAGTGAAAAGCGTAACAACACCAGACAACGGCATTTCGCCAAAATTGGACTGCAACCAATTCTTTTTTACACCGCTTCCTTTAGAAGGACTAGGGTCTATCGGATCATCGAGGTGAATCTTCACCTTATCCCGATCGACCTGAGGAATCAAGGCGATTAACTTCTTTCTAAAGTCACTGAATTTGTCCTTCATCTCCAAACCAAGCTTACTCTTTCCATCAGGATTGACCAAAAGCGTAGAACTGATATCGATGTTGCCGTCATCCAAAATCCGTCGTACACCTCCTTCGATCTTAAAATCGGGCTCATCCAGCTTCCCATTCTTGTTACCGCCTTCATCGATCAACTTCTCCTTGACCTTCTTGACAAAATCCAGAAGCTCTTTCGATTCGCGCTTTACGGTCATGGCCTTGTCGTATGCCGCCTTGGTTTTTCCGGGCTCATCTTTCATTTTTTCTTCAAACGCCGTGTATAGTGCAGCATTCTTTTGATCGATGGTTAAGTTCGTATCCTCTAAACTTTTGTTGATCATCGCAAAAGCCTTGAGAATTTCTGCTGACACATTCAATGCTAACATGGCCGTTAGCACCAAATACATCATATTTATCATTTTTTGTCTGGGCGACAATTTAACTGAAGCCATAGCCTTGTAGCAGTTGGTTTATTGGCGTGGTGCCGACATGGCACTCAACATATTTCCATAAACAGCGTTCAATGCGCCCAAATTCCTGTTCAAAAGCGCAATTTGCTCTTGGTAGGTCTTCAAATCGGAACCCATTCCAACGGCTTGATTCATTTCCTCCACGACGCGACTGGCCTCAGTCATGTTCCGCGAAAAACCAGCCATAGATCCGGCAACCTCGCGCACTTGCTTGGTGTACTCGTTGGTTGCAACAGTGGCCTGGGAGATATCCGACATTTTGCCAACGTTTTCTGTTAGGGACTTAAAGCCGTCACCCAAACGCTCAAGGGTGCCCTTATTAATGCCTGATTCGCGCATCATACCATCAAGGTCAGAAACCTTAGCGGATTTTGAATTTGCATCGCCCCCTGACAATTCAGGGTAAACAAGCGACCAATCCAAATCTTCACTGGGCTTTTCAAATCCAGAGATGAAGAATATAACAGCTTCCGTACCCAAACCAATGGTGAGCATCAAATCAGCTCCATCCAAGTGGCGAATTTTGAAAAGGGCTCCGATGATAACCACAGCCGCACCCCATCCATAGGCATAATTAAGCAGTACTTTACCCCGCTTCGACTCTAAAAAACTAGCTTCACGCATGATGAAAAATTTTGTTGGGTTTAAGGTTTATTGAGTATGTGTAAAAAATGTAATTAACGCCCAGTTTGGCCAACACCGATGACGTCCATGACGCAGCGGAAGCCAATCGTTGATTTAGCAGAATCGCCATATTCGTAGGAACGGGTACTGGTTTTGATCAAGTGACCCACATCATTCCAACTGCCTCCACGTACAACTTTGCGCTGCATGACCACATCGTTAGGATTTTCGGGTGAGTAACGGAAATCTGGATTTAAGTCGTGTGTAAACCATTGAGCAGACTCATCAAAAGTAGTATTCGTCCATTCGGCTACATTGCCGGACATATTAAATAGACCAAAATCATTCGGATTATACTGATAAACTGGACCGGTATACAAGTTTCCGTCCATGGTGTAATTGCCACGCCCAGGCTTGAAATTGGCCAAGACACAACGCGGTCATTCCGGGTATAGGGTCCTCCCCAAGGATATGTGGCAATGTTTCGTCCACCTTTGGCCGCATATTCCCACTCAAACTCCGTAGGTAGGCGGAATTCTAACTGCTGATATAGACCATTTTTATAGCGAAAACCATTAAAAACTTTAGAGCGCCAATTACAAAATGCATTGGCTTGATCCCAAGTAACGCCCACTACAGGGTATTCATCAAAAGAGGGATGCGAGAAATAGGTGAGCGCTTGAGGTTCATTATACGAACCCCCGTCTTCCTTTACAAAATCCCGAATCCAAACCAAGGTGTCGGGGTAAATATTGACGTTGTATTTGCGCACAAAATCCTTCCGCGACCGGGTACGATTCTTATTTACGGCAGCAGCTTTGAAATCAAACGTCTGATAGACATAATTCAGTCGGCGCGTATCCAATTCATGACCACCAAACACCATATCGCCCCCAGAGAAAATCATCTCAGACACCTCTTCTAAGAAATCAGGATCTGTCCAATCGAGCGGCGCCTCCCAATTGATCAATTCGTTTCCATTCTCATCCTCTTCCATGTTGCCCATAATCGTGTGGGCGATGGAGTCGCGCACCCAATGCACAAACTGACGGTACTCATTGTTCGAAATCTCTGTATCGTCCATGTAAAAGGCTTTCAGCGATATGGTTTTAGGGATTTGATAGTTACTCGAAAAAGCATCTTGCTCTGCCTGACCCACCTGAAGCGAGCCTCCCTTGAGCAATACCGTGCCGTAGGGAACGGCTTGCGACCATTTAGGACGATCAAAACTGCCGGTTAATTCACCGGAATTCCCAGAACCACATGCCGTCAACAGACTGATAGCGATAAAAGCGACTACAGTCCAAACAGGTTGCCGAATAGGATCAGCGAAAATTGCCTTTTGGGAGCGTAGTGGGTTAGCCTGATCCAGTTGAAAGCGGTCAACGTGAGCAGGTTTTTTCGATCTCAAAAAATTCAACATAGTTAGGGTTGGGTACATAAATTTAAAACGATGGCCAAAAATAGACTTATTAGACAATAATTGTATGCATTAATTGATTTACATGAAACGGGGCGATCGAATAATGACTTTAGGTCGCTCAGGGAATTTGATGGTGAAATCATAACCCACGAAAATTTCATGAGAACCATCATTGAAACGGGATAAACCGGATAAATTGTAGTCATAGGAATAACCCAATCGTAAATGCTTGCCCAAATTGGCACCAAAAAGTGCTACGACAGCATCACCTGAAGAATATCCTAAGCCCGACCAAAATTTGCCCTTGTAGGTAGCCAATACGTTCACATCTGCTTGAAAGGCGGATAAGTTTGTTTTGATCAGGGTCGAAGGCGTAATTGACCAAATGTCGCCCAATGGGATGGTGTAGCCTGTGGAAAGGAAAATATTTCGTTGGTAGGTTAATGCCGCATTCCCGGTATTGTATCGAATCTTCGGGTTGTTCAGGCGGTTTCCGGAGAGGTTGACATACAATCGATCCGAAATGTAGTGCAGGCCGAAACCAGCGTCTATGGCCAATGCCGTGGCCTTGGAATTGATCAGCAAAGGATCATTGGGGTTTTCTGGTTTGAATTTAGATCCGTCTAAAACACTTTGGATGCCGCCGAAATAAGCACCGATTCCCAATTCACCATTCTTCCAATTGGTACGGTAGGCATATGCAAACCGAAAATTGGAGGTTTCATTAAAAAAGTCTTGATCGGTATTGACCATTAAACCGATTCCGCCATGCAAAAACTTAGCAGGGGCGTGAACACTCAGGACCGTTGTACGCGGACTGGCGTTATCGGGTAGATTCACCCACTGATATCGATGTATTAAAAATGTACTGATTTTCCCCCTCGATCCTGCCGCCGCCGGATTGTAGAAGAAGTCGTTGAACATATAATGGTTCCACTTCGGCTCCTGTTGGGCGGAAGCCACAAAAGGCATGCCCAAAAACAAGATCACGAACAGGAACGGAATGTATCGCTTCATCATACGCAAAGGAGGACAAATGTTGAAGGGTCGAAATAACGAAAAGTTAGCGTCAAAGTGAAACTATCGAGAAACTTTTTTTATGTAATCCTCAATGGCTATGGACATCGAAGGAAAGTCTGGGTTGGGAGCAGCTATGTCAAGCCGCAGTCCATGCTCTAAAATGGCTGCGTGTGTTCTCGCCCCAAAACCGCCAATTCTTGTATTTCCCTGTACAAAGTCAGGGAAATTCTCAAAAAGTGACTTGATTCCTAATGGACTAAAAAAGACCAACAGGTCATATTTGATGTCGGATAGGTCGCTCAAATCGCTTGAGACCGTTCGAAACATAATGGCCGGGCGCCAGTCTAATCCCACCTGGGCGGCATCTTGGATCCAATCGCCTTCCATTACATCGGAACAAGGCAACATAAAAGGCTCCGATTTAAATCGAGCCATCACGGGGAACAAGTCAGAGAGTTTGCCTTGACCAAAGTAAATTTTTCGCTTTCTGAGGGTCACATATTTCTGGATGTAAACCCCTACATTTTCGGATATACAGAAGTAGCGGGTTTCGGGGGAAACTTCAATGCGCATTTCTTCGCACAAACGAAAATAGTGATCAATCGCATTCCGGCTGTTGAACACGACTGATTTGAACTCGCCAATATTCAATTTATTTTTTCTGAAATCCTTCCCTTCTACAGGAGCAACCTGAATGAATGGGCGAAAATCCACTTTCACATTATACCGCTTCGCAAGATCGTAGAAGGGTGACTTTTCAGAATCTGGTTTTGGCTGTGAAAAAAGGATGGTCTTTATCTTGCCTACCGGCACTGAAGAGAGCTCGGGATGTTCGGGCATATCAGATCAAGTGAACAGAGGTAAGTTTGAGAAACAGCAGCAGTGGCAAAAATTCGAAAAGGCAAAAATAGAAAATTATAAATCCCAATCCGACACCTTTGGTATGAAACGCTCTTAACCACCCCAAAATGCACCGATAAACCCATCCCGATAACAGCAGAATCGTCAGTAAGAGCATGGAGCCACTCAAATACTTCATAGGCAAGGTCGTCAAAAGCAGTACCGCTGTTAAAAAAATGGGGATCGCACATTGAAAGTAGACCCATGTGGTTTGAACGTGGCTGATGGTCCATTCGCTTTGTGAAAATGCCACGCCCAATATGATGTGGATGGTCAAAAAAATAAATGCGGTCAAACCAATGAACCCAAGAAACCGGATTCCTTCTAAGGTGAGTCTCTCCAGCGTGTTGTTCATACGATACGGGTACATGACCCAACAAGAGGCGATTAAAATGAAGAGGTAGAGGACCCGAGCAATCGACCAGCCCGAACCCAGGCTGTTGCCTTGTTGTCTGAGAAATTGTTCGAACAGCCGAGGAAGTACAAATGCACCCGACATCTGTAGATATCGTTGCCGATCAACCGCCAAGAGCAGCAATCCGAATACAAAAAGCAGAAATGAAGTTGTGGTGGATGTCCTGGTTTCCTTTCGCATCAAACCTGCTCTCCGGGTATCCGGCTTTGCAAAAGTCTGATCGGATTGAACAGTGATCTTCCATTCTGGTGGTACAACAATCGCCGGAACAAGAGCAGGACTGTTTGCTAAGAACAATGAATCCGTATAAGCCCGGGGAAAGATTGATGCCGTTGAATCTACGGGGATGCTATTCGGTTGATTGATATATTGGCCAAAAATCGGGCCGGACAAGTGCCTTGTTTCTGCTGTTTGATAAGCACGTGCTGGATTGCCCATGGAAATCATGACCAAACCAAGCAAAGGCAACAAACCAAGAGAAAATGTTTTGAGGCGATTAATGGGCATTGAGGCAACGGATCGTGCAAAAATACACCGATGCATGGCACTTTAGATTGTAGGGCGCTTATTTTCGATCGGCGGTCTGATCTCTATTGATTTCGATCGGCGGTCTAATCTCTATTGATTTCGATCAGCGGTCTGATCTCGCTTAGTTTCTAAAAAATACCGAGGATGGAAAATGAGAAGGCCATAACTCTCGCCGGGTTGGGCAGTTGTGTGCTTGTGGTGCATGCGATGCGCTTTTCTGAGCGCCAAAAGATATCGAGACAGGGGCTTGGGAATCGACCCCCAACGCGAATGAACCAAAACATCATGCAAAATAAAATAAACCACGCCATATACCGATATGCCGACCCCTACATAACCCCAGAATATGGCTATGTAATCCAAAAATCCGCCAAAAAGCAGGCCTACACCCAAAGAAGCAAAGAGCACTGCAAACCAATCATTCATCTCCCAACCTCCTTTCGATTTGTGGTGCGATTGATGGATCCACCACAATGGACCATGCATAAGATACCTGTGAATCAGCGCAGCAAGCAATTCAATTCCGAAGAAACCAATGAAAAACCCAAAAGTATTGGTCAGCATACGGTCTCAAACTGATCAATGAGATCCGTGAAGTCGCGCATCAATGTTATTCGTGTTGACCCAATTTCATCAGCTGAATCTAAGGCAAATTTTCCTGATGCCATAATCTGTGCCTTTGGGAAATCCGAAGACAATTGATTCAAATACTCGGAGGCCGTCAAGTCGACCTGAGCTGAAGTTAAAATACACAATATAGACTGTGGTTTGTAGGTCGAATACACGGTTTTGAGATCAGCATACGGCACATTGGCTCCTAAGTAAATGGTTTCGTGCCCCCTAGAACGAATAACGTAATGCGCGAAGAGCAAGCCTAATTCGTGGAATTCGCCTTCCGGAAGAAAAAGCAAATACTTTTTTGCGGCCTCCTGCTGATCATAATCCATTTGATCGATCGATACAATCAACTTTTGGCGAATCAGGTGGGTGATGAAATGTTCGTGGGCTGGAGTGATGGTTCCTGTTTGCCACATAAAGCCAATGGCACGAAAAAAAGGGAATACAATGTCCAGCATGACCCGTTCCAAGCCAGATTCCTTGATGAAAACGGATAAGAGCTGGGTAAATCCCAACTCATTTAACTGTAGCATGTGCATGGTCAGTGACTGAATCCGACTTTCCACGCCTGTGCATGTCAGACTTAAATCAACCACCCTTCTCGAGAGCTCCTCTTCACTCATGCGCGCCAACACAGATACTTTATACCCTTGTTGCGTCAAAAATGACAGGTTTAATAATTTTTTGAGGTCGGAATCATTATAATAACGAATGTTTCCGGGGGTTCGGCGGGGTTCGAACATGTGGAATCTTTGCTCCCACATGCGAATGGTGTGTGCTTTCACACCACTCAAAACCTCCATATCTTTGATCGAGAATTGATTCACGCTTACAAAACACATGGGTATACAGATTGTTTTCTTTTGACATTTTATTTTCATGACGAGCAAAGCACCGATCAGGAGCCGGAAAGGAATTGATCGTGCTTATTCCACTCCATGATTACCTCCACGGCTTGATTACCTCTTTGACCTTGCATGCTTACGAGAAAACCACTATTATTGCCCGTCAATTGAATGACCCATGAAAAGTAATTCCATCATCCAAATAGCCCTGTTTTTGGTCGTTGTGGTGCTCTCATACCTGTTGGTAGAGTCGATCGCTGAGCCCATCAGATTCGAGAAAGAACGCGACAGGCGTTATGCCCAAGTCATTGATCGTTTGAAGCTCATTCGCGATGCACAGGTGGCATACAGAGAGGTGAAAGGTCAATTTGCAGACCATTGGGATTCATTAATGATCGTTGCCCGCGACGGCAAGTTTAAAGTCATAAAAGTGATTGGAAACCCCGATGATTCGCTGGATGTGCTTAAAGGCATAAAATATGAAACATTGTATGTAAGCATTAAAGATTCAATCTTCCGGAATAAATCGATTGATTCACTCCCATTCATTCCCTTTACCGATGGTAAAATGTTCCAATTAAGAGCAGGTAAAATCAAAAAAGGAGCCGTAGAGATTAGCGTTTTTGAAGTTGAAGATACAGCGCCATTCGACACGCGTAAGGTGTTGAGGGTAGGTTCGATGACCGATGCCAGCCTTTCTGGAAATTGGGAATGAACCCAATGTGCGGCTTTGGTCGGCCGACCCTGTAGATCATCTGATTTCTACCGGGCAAATCACCCGCTGGATTTTGACCTTGGGTACAGGAGAATGGTCACTTTTGGGTCGCGATGATGTAAGCAACACAACCAAGCTCTGTTTGCAAGGGGGGTTTCCTACACATTGGGATCAGCGCAGTATGGCTGAGCGGTTTAAGTGGTTATCCAACAGCATCGGCGACCATGTTCCATCATTGATTTTTCAGAAGCCTTTAGCCCAGGATGCTTCCCCTATTTTGATGATTGCGGCGGAAGCTTGTTGTGCCATACCCTTGCCGGTATGCCGCGACCAACTACCCAAGGATTCACTGAACCTGCTGTTTGGTGTTTCCGAGCAGTCATCGGAGCCCCTCCTGTTTCACATTCACGAATCGGAAGTGGTTGTTGCGACACGATTTAATGCCGCGCTCATCAGTGCAGTTGGCACCCTTTTCCAAGCCCATACGATCATTGCATTGGAGGCGGCCCTATTGTCTCGGTTTTTGAATGCCCCAGAATCCGATGCCATTAAGCCATCCCATCAGCCCGAATTAATGATAGCAAGGCTCGATCACCGCATTTTAGTAGCGCAAAGAAACCATGGCAATTTGTCAGGATTCAATACATTTACTGCAGAAAACCCAGAGGATGTCCTCTATTATGCGTTACTTTTCGACCAAGGTCAATCAAAATCGGCCTACCTAGCGGGTTTCGACCAAGCCGAAGTGCATCTGCTCCGCGATAAAATAGCGGATTCATTTGGAGATTGTATCGTTTCAGATTGGATTTTTGATGATCCATCACTGGTTGACTCAGAGCCCTGGCGCCTGATGACCAACCGTTCGTTGCCTGCATTGGCCAGTTACATCATCCGCAACCCATTCTGATGCGCATTACGGGGGGCAGTTTGCGTGGTCGAACATTAAATGTTCCTCATCTCCTTCATGTTCGCCCCACTACTGACCGAGCGCGAGCGTCGCTCTTCAATTGGTTATCCAACCAAGTGGATTTTTCGAATTGCACGCTGATCGAGTTGTTTGCTGGAACAGGCGCGGTTAGTTTTGAAATGCTCTCCAGAGGCGTTATTCAAGCGACCTGTGTCGATATTCAAAGGGCTTGCTGTGATGCCATCAGGTCAATCGCTCAAGAATGGGAACTTCCTGTGGACGTGGTTTGTGCCGATGCCCTGGCCTTTATTCAACAGGCAACGCCCGTAGAATTGGTTTTTGCTGATCCACCCTATCGACTTCCTCAGATGCACGCCTTGCCACAAAAAATCATGGAATCGAGGATGCTGTCCCATGGAGGGCTTTTGATCCTGGAACATGACCGGGCGCACGATTTTGGCACTTATACAGGTTTTCAAGAATCGCGCCGCTATGGGGAGGCCGTTTTTAGTATATTTGAGGTTCCCTCATCATAATCACAACTTTGTGAACGGCACCGCCCTATTCCCTGGGACTTTTGATCCCATTACACTCGGCCACTACCTCCTTGTTGAGCGGGGTTTGAAGCAGTTCGCTCAGATCAAAATCGGAATCGGTGAGAACCAAGGAAAATCAACCCTGTTTACAAGTGATGAACGTATCCAGATGCTTAAACAGGCTTTTGGACCCATGAATCGGGTGGAAATTTTATCCTACACCGGATTAACCGCAGTTTTTTGTCG
>VGGT01000038.1 GCA_016868485.1 Bacteroidota bacterium | reverse complement strand
CATATCGTTCTTGAACGGCCCTAGGGCGTCCACACCAATATAATCGGCTTGTTCCGGACGCAACTGCTCGAGTTCCACACCAATTTTCGATAAGTGTAGACGCGCAACCTTTTCATCCAAATGCTTCGGCAGCACATATACCTCGTTTTTATAGCCCCCGGCATTGTTCCAAAGCTCCATTTGGGCCAGGGTCTGGTTGGTGAACGAATTCGACATCACGAAGCTGGGATGCCCCATGGCGCAACCCAGATTCACCAAGCGTCCTTCGGCCAAAACAATGATTTCCTTGCCTTCGATCTCGTACACATCCACCTGAGGCTTAATCGTGTACTTGGTGTGTTTGTAGTTGCCATTCAACCAGGCCATATCAATTTCGTTGTCGAAGTGCCCGATGTTGCAGACAATTGTCTTGTCTTTCATGCGCAGAAAATGCGCGCCCGTCACGATGTTGTAGTTACCTGTGGCCGTCACTACGATATCCACCTGGTCAACCACCGAGTCGAGGCGCTTTACCTCATATCCCTCCATGGCTGCCTGTAGGGCACAAATTGGGTCAATTTCGGTCACAATTACCCGTGCACCGGCACCCCGAAACGACTCAGCCGTGCCTTTTCCCACATCACCGTAGCCGCAAACGACCACCACCTTACCCGCCATCATGATGTCGGTGGCGCGGCGAACAGCGTCGACGGCCGACTCGCGACATCCGTATTTATTGTCAAATTTGGACTTAGTAACCGAATCATTCACGTTGATGGCGGGCATAGGCAATGTGCCTTCCCGCATGCGGCGGTAGAGGCGCGCCACCCCCGTGGTGGTTTCCTCCGAAATGCCGCGAACGCCCGCTGCTAGCTCAGGATAACGGTCCAACACCACATTGGTGAGGTCGCCACCGTCGTCGAGTATCATATTCAATGGCTTGCCCCCTTCAAATGCGTGCAAGGTCTGTTCGATGCACCACTCATACTCTTCTTCCGACATGCCTTTCCAAGCATAAACAGGGATTCCGGCCGCAGCAATGGCCGCAGCGGCATGATCCTGTGTCGAAAAGATGTTGCAACTCGACCAGCTGACTTCGGCGCCCAGTTCCACCAAGGTCTCGATGAGTACCGCGGTTTGGATGGTCATGTGCAAGCAACCGGCAATACGCGCGCCCTTTAAGGGCTTCGAGGCACCAAATTCGGCACGGAGGGCCATCAATCCAGGCATTTCAGCCTCTGCCAAACGAATTTCCTTGCGGCCCCAATCGGCCAATTCGATGTCCTTTACTTTGTAGGATGCGTTCGTTTCAATCATTTTTATAGGGTTTTTATCTGCTTTCTGCTGTTTACAATGCTGTTTTTAATGGAGTTTCTGGTGATTTTTAGGGTCGTGCAGGACCGCGTGAGGTCGTGCAGGACCGCGTGGGGTTCAACACACAATACAAAAACGCCACAAAAGTACGATTTTTCGAGCAAAAAAATTGGAAATTTGCGCTGATGAACAATTTATAACAAAGATGAACATCCGCTTTTGCTCTTTGCTCCTGTTGCTCCTTTTGCTGTTCATCGAACGTCCGAGCACCCACGCCCAGGCCTACACCAGCTATCTAACCGGCGACAGCAGCGATGTTCAAACAACCGTGGTACGGGGCATTTGCCTCATGGGTGGCGCATCCGAAAACGAAAATGCCATGCGCTGGTGGATGGAACGCGCGGATGGGGGCGATGTTTTGGTGCTGCGCAGCACCGGTTCGAATGGCTACAACAATTACCTGTACAACACACTCGGTCTCATTGTCAATTCTGTCGAGACCCTGGTACTCCCCAGCCGCAACAGCGCCTACGACCCCTATGTACTGAGGCGCATACAAGAGGCGGAGGCCATTTGGATTGCGGGGGGCGACCAAGCCAATTATGTGAATTACTGGAAAAACACACCCCTGCAACAGGCCGTCCAAGCGGCTGTCCTCCAACGCGGTGTGCCCATTGGAGGCACCAGCGCGGGCATGGCCATCCTCGGGTCGCACTACTTCGCAGCACTCAACGGCACCGCCACCTCCTCCAACCTCCTCGCCAATCCCTACCACAGTACAGCGACCGTAGGGGCCAACGATTTCCTCCGGATGCCCTACCTCAACCGCACCATCACCGATACCCACTTCGATAACCCCGACCGCCGAGGGCGGCTCATGGCATTTATGGGTCGACAAGCAGGCGACAGCAGTGTGCGTATGCGCGCCATCGCTTGCGACGAAAACACCGCGGTGTGCATCGACAGCATGGGCTTGGCCCGAGTCTTTGGGGGCTTTCCGCAAAACGACGATAATGCCTACTTCGCTCAAGCCCATTGCATCCCTCCTTGGCAACCCGAAACCTTGCGGGCCGGCGTTGCGCTGACTTGGAATAGGGGCGGCCAAGCTGTGAAGGTTTACCGTGTGAAAGGAACCCAACAAGGAACCAACTCCTTCGATTTAGCTGGATGGCGACAAGGCAGCGGCGGGGAATGGCTGAACTGGTGGGTACAATCGGGGCAATTCTCAGAGGGGCCAGGAACCCCTGTTTCCAATTGCGACAGCTTGTCGACCAACGTCATCGAGCGGGGCGAGATCAACCAGCCCCTTCGTCCGTTTCCGAATCCAGCCAGCGACCGCCTGTACCTTCCCGACTACCACGGCCATTATGATTTTCGGGATGTGCGGGGCGCACAGGTAAGCAGCGGTACTTGGAACGGTAGCCTTTACGTTGGTCAACTTCCCAGCGGCCCCTATCTGTTGCGAACCGATGACGGTCGGGTGACCCGGATTCTCTTGCATAGCCGTCAATAATGACCACGCGACCGATAACCGCGCGACCGTTGACCGCGCAATCGATAACCACGCGACCGATAACCACGCGACCGATAACCACGCGACCGATAACCACGGGACCGATAACCACGGGACCGATGACCGCGGCATTCCGGGGCCGTTTGCACCCGACGGCCCGCTTGGTTCTTTGGTTGATGGGTCTCGGGTTGGTATGCCCATTCCCCCATGAGAGCCTCGCACAGATTCCGTTTCAGGAGACAGGTGCACTCAACGCGCATGTGTGTCGTCCGTTGGGAACGACCGATCCGAGTCTCCGGCCATCACAACAGCCCAGCACCTTTAGTGCGGTGCGCATTCAAAAACAAGAGCTGAACCTGCGCCTCGACCCCGAACAGCGCTATGTGGCCGGACAGGTTTCCTATCGTTTGGGCCTCGACGCTCAAGCGGATGAACTGTATGTCGACCTCGATCGTGCGCTCCAAGTCGACTCCGTTTGGTTGTTGGATCAAGCCCTTTCATTTCGCAGAGACTCCCTTCAACTGGTGTTGGCGTTCCCCATTCCAGGGGGCTGGCCAGCCGGTCAACTCTTCGACTTGCGCATTCGCTATGCCGGGGTGCCTCCCATAAACCCCAATGGATTTGGTTCGTTCATGACCGCTCGCCACAGCGCCGACAGCATCCCTGTGTTGTGGACCCTGTCTCAACCCTACGGCTGCCGCGACTGGTGGCCATCGTTTCAGCACCTCGGCGTGCGGGCCGACACCACCATCTTGGTGGCCGATGTTCCCCTCGGTTTCCGCGCAGGCGGGCCCGGGCTGCTCACACGCATCGATACCGTCGGGCAGCGGGTGCACTACCACTGGCACCACCAGTACAGCATGCCACCCTACCTGCTGGGCACCGCGGTGAGTCGCTACGAAATCCTGGAACAAACAGTGCCCTTGTCGACCCCTGGCGATACGGTTCAGGTGCTGAATTATGTATACACCGCCGACACCGCGCTGGCCTTTCCGCGGCTGCGCAACTGGCTACCCGATATGCTGCGCTTGTTCTCCGATTGGTTTGGCCCCTATCCCTTCGCCAACGAAAAATACGGTCATATGCAGATCAGCATTTTTTCGGGGGGGATGGAACACAACACCATGAGTTCGATGGGCAGTTGGGGCTACGACCTGATGGCGCATGAATTGGCCCACCAATGGTTCGGCAATGCCGTAACATGCGCGAGTTGGCAAGACATCTGGCTCAATGAGGGATTCGCTACGTGGATGGTGAGCCTCTGTTTCGAAGGCATCCACGACAACGGCTATTGGTTTCTTCCCTGGAAACGAGGCAACCTCAACTCGGCCCTCCGGGTGCCCGCCGATACGGTATTTGTGACCGACACCAGCCTCACGCAGCGTATTTTTCGGCAGCGCACCACCTACCACAAAGCAGGATTTGTGCTGCACCAGTTGCGGCGGCAACTGGGCGATTCTGTGATGGCTGCTGGGCTTCGGGCCTACCTTCAGGCTCCGGGTATTCGGTTCGGCTTCGCCCGGACCCCACAACTGCAGGGCTTTTTGGAGCAGGCCTGCCAATGCTCGCTCGACGGCTTTTTTCGTCGATACATCTACGAAAGTGGCTATCCGCGCTATCAATTCAGGTGGACGAGCGACGGTGCTGATGTATGGCTTCATACGCGGCAACTCGAACCCGAGCCCTCGGCACGTCCCTTCGCTCAACGGTTGTTTTTGCGGGCATATGGTGGGGGAGATAGCCTCAACTTAACGGTTGATTTCAATGGCTCTGCCCGAATCGATGCGTTTACCCTGCCGTTTACGCCAGACAGCCTGGTATTCGATCCAGATGCCGACATTCTGGCCTGGCCGGCTGAGGTTTTAGGCGGACAAGCCTCCAATGCCCATTGGGGCCATGCGGGCTTCACCGCCACGTTTAAAGACAATACCCTGTGCATCGATCGTTCGATGGCCCTCAGGGGGGCGGCCACAGCCGATTTGTATGACCCGGCCGGACGGTTGTTGGGTTCACGCCTTCTGAACGATCAAAGCCTCTACGATGAGTGGGTGTGGCCGTTCGCGCCCTCCTCGGGTTGGTATGTGCTGCGCATACGAGATGAATCACAATTTTTTTCTCGCCTGATACCAAAAGCCCCTTAAACAGCGTATATTTGTGGTTCACCTTTTTGTTCGCCACTAAATTTATTGTTATGAAAAAGTTTGTTTTGGGTGTTATGATGCTGAGTCTCGTGTCGGTAGTCGCTTTCGGAGGCAACGACAAGAAGAAGAAGAAGGGTAAAAGCTGCAGCAGTGCCACTACGACTGAGCAAGTCGAGAAAAAGGCCGGTTGCGCCAGCGGAGCTTCAGGAACTACAGGCGGCAAATCGTGCTGCGCTGCGAAGAAGCCTACTACCTAATTCCTCTCTGAGGATCTGTCTTTAATCCCCTCTTAGTGAGGGGATTTTTTTTTGCAAGAAACCGATTTTTCTAGGCTAGCGACCCACCATATCGGAAGGGTCAACCCATTTGTCGAAATCCGATTTTTCTAGGCTAGCGACCCACCATATCGGAAGGGTCGACCCATTTGTCGAAATCCGCTGCCTCTACGAGTCCCAACTTCACCGCCGCCTCCCGAAGCGTGGTGCCCTCTTTATGCGCAGTTTTGGCAATTCGGGCGGCGTTGTCGTAGCCAATATGCGGATTTAGGGCCGTCACAAGCATCAAGGAGTTGTCGAGGTGCCTTTTAATCACCTCGTGGTTCGGAACAATCCCCGCCGCGCATTTGTCGCGAAACGACTGGCATGCATCACCAATTAACCGCGCACTCTGCAACACATTGGCCGCGATCATCGGCTTAAACACATTCAGCTCGAAGTGGCCGTTGCTGCCCCCGATGCCCACCGCCACGTCGTTGCCCATCACCTGTGCCGCCACCATGGTCAATGCCTCCGGCTGGGTGGGATTCACTTTGCCGGGCATAATCGATGATCCAGGCTCGTTGTCGGGAATAATAATCTCCCCGATTCCCGAACGAGGGCCGCTGCTCAGCATCCGGATGTCGTTGCCTATTTTCATCAACGAAACAGCCACCCGACGTAAGGCACCGGAAAGCTCCACCATGGCATCGTGTGCCGCCAAGGCCTCAAACTTATTGGGCGCAGTAATGAATGGGAGCCGTGTCGATTCGGCAATTTTTTGGGCCACCAAGGCGGCATATCCCTTGGGTGCGTTGAGTCCAGTACCCACGGCCGTACCCCCTAGGGCCAGCTCCGCCACCGCCGCGAGGGCGTTGCGCAAGGCCCGCATACCCATATCCAATTGCTGAACATAGCCACTGAATTCTTGTCCTAAGGTGAGTGGCGTGGCATCCATAAAGTGGGTGCGTCCTGTTTTAACGATGGAATCGAATTCGTTGGCTTTTTCGTTTAGGGTGTGGCGCAGGGCCTCTATACCCGGGAGCGTACATTCCACCACCAAAGTATAGGCCGCAATATGCATGGCCGTTGGAAAGGTGTCGTTCGAACTCTGTGAACGGTTCACATCATCGTTGGGGTGCAATGCCTTTTTCTCATCAACCAATTGCCCGCCGGTGAGCACATGCCCCCTATTGGCAATCACCTCATTGCAATTCATATTGCTCTGGGTGCCCGAACCCGTCTGCCAGATCACCAAAGGAAACTGATCGTCGAGCTGCCCGTCGAGGATCTCCTGGCAAACCCGCGCAATCAACTCCGCCTTTTCGGCGGTGAGCACGCCCAATTCCTGATTGGCTCGTGCCGCTGCCCGTTTGAGGTGGGCGAACGCATGAATAATCTCGCGGGGCATGCTGCCCTCGGGTCCAATGGGGAAATTCTGGCGCGACCGCTCCGTTTGAGCGCCCCAATAAACATGCGCGGGAACCTGAACCGCTCCCAATGTGTCTTTTTCGATGCGAAAGCCTGATTTCTCGTGGTTAACGTTCATTTGGGTTCATTTTTAAGGTTTATGGCGAAAATTGGGTTTGCGTTTCTCCATGAAGGCGTCTACGCCCTCACGAAACTGATCGGTTTCGAAGAGGCGGCCAAAGTAATTGGCCTCCAAGGCATAGCCGTCGCGATCCGCTTGGAAAAAATCATTGACCAGCTCAATGCACCCGGCCACGGCTTGTGAACCCCGCAGAAACATCCGTTGCAACAGCGCCTGGGCGCGGGGCAACAGCTCCGACTGTTCCTCCACCACATGATTGGCGAGACCGAGGCGGTGTGCTTCGGCCGCATCTATGGGATCACCCGTGCAGAGCATCTCCAATGCCTTGGCTTTACCCACCAATTGCACCAGGCGCTGGGTTCCTCCATAGCCAGGCACCACGCCTAGGCTGACTTCGGGTTGACCAAATCGGGCGGCGCGGGTGGCAATCCGAAGGTGACAGGCCATCGCCAATTCGCAACCCCCGCCCAAAGCGAAGCCGTGCACCGCTGCCACCACGGGCTTGGGCGATTCCTCAATCCGGCGAAACAATTCTTGTCCGAAGGTCGACAAGGCCTTCGCTTCGGCTGCGGTATAATGCGCAAATTCGCTGATGTCGGCACCCGCAACAAAAGCGCGGTCGCCGGCACCGGTGAGAACAACGCCATTTACCTCGGGATCGCCCAAAGCCTGCTGAAAACAGCGGTCTAATTCGGCCAGGACCGCCCTATTCAGCGCATTCATTTTATCGGGTCGGTTGATGGTGATCTGGGCAATGCCCGCGTCTTTTGAGAAGAGTACGATTTCCATGGGTTATCGATTGTTTTCGGTTTCGTTTTGTGGGCGGCGGTTCACATGATCCGGGCGGTCGACCAGTTTTTTGTCGGGGACATTCTCGTCGAGGAACTCATTGAGGCGCGACAAATCCCAATTCGGTACGATCTCCCCAAAAGAATTGATGCGGATATCGAACCCCTGCAGATTGGGATTGAGCTTGGGCTTTCTGTCATCCACTTTTTTAGCCATGACCGAGTTGTTCTGCTGCGCGGCGCAATCGGGCCACCATCGCATCGCGTCCCAGGAGTGCGCCCATTTCGAATAAGGCCGGGCCTCCACCTTCGCCGCTCAATGCGAGGCGAAATGCCTGCATCACCTGACCGGGTTTTAGTCCGGCATCGCCTACTTTCAATTGAAACAGCGCCTCCAATGCCTCAGCATCCACCGAATCTACACCCTCCAAGGCGTCGGCAAGCGCGAGTAAACAAGCAGGCACCGGTGTTTTCCAGCGCTTTTCCACGACATCTTGGTCGTATCGATGGGGGGGTTCGAAGAAAAAAGTGCTCATCGGTGTGAAATCACCCACGAGCGTTAGGCGTTCCTGCATCAACCGGCATACTTCTTCCAAAAACTCAGGGGTTGATGCCCAACCGGCGGCTTCTACTTGAGGCCGAACCAATTCGGCGAGGGCTGAAGGGGATATCTTCCGCAGGTATTGTTGATTAAACCACGCCAATTTCTGAAAATCATAGCGTGCGCCGTGTTTGTTCACCCGATCAAGGCTAAACACCTGCACCAATTCATCCATGCTGAAGATCTCGCGGTTGTCGCCCGGATTCCAACCCAAAAGGGCCAGGAAGTTCACATACGCCTCCGGAAAATAACCGGCTTCGCGGTAGCCTGCGGTGGTTTCGCCCGTTTCGGGGCTCTTCCAACTGATGGCGTAGAATGGCAACCCCAATCGATCGCCATCGCGTTTACTCAGCTTGCCGTCGCCATCGGGCTTGAGCAGCAGGGGTAGATGGGCAAATTGGGGCATACCGTCTTCCCATCCGAAAGCCCGATAGAGCAAAACGTGCAGGGGCGTGCTGGGCAGCCATTCTTCCCCACGAATGACATGGGTGATGCGCATCAGGCGATCGTCGACCACATTCGCAAGGTGGTAGGTGGGCATTCCGTCGCTTTTAAACAACACCTTGTCATCGAGTTGAGACGTATTCACTACTACCCAGCCTCGTATGACGTCTTGAACGCGCACCTCTTCGTTGCGGGGCATGCGAAAGCGTATGACGTAGGGATCACCGGCCTCCAATCGGCGATTGACCTCATCAGCGGGCAGACTTAAGGAGTTTTTCATGTTCACCCGGGTGATGCTGTTGTATTGCGGGGATGCTGTACCCGATGCCTTCATGCGGTCGCGCATTTCGTCTAGTTCCTGCTCTGTGTCGAATGCATAGTAGGCCGCCCCTTTGTCGACCAATTCCATGGCATATTGGCGGTACATCGATTTGCGCTCGCTTTGTCTGTAGGGGCCATAGGGGCCCCCTAAGTGCACCCCTTCGTCGAATGTGATGCCGCACCAAGCCAAAGAATCGATGATAAATTGCTCGGCGCCCTCAACAAAGCGGGTTTGATCGGTGTCTTCGATCCTCAAAATAAATGTGCCACCGGTTTGTCGGGCTAATAGATAATTAAACAAGGCCGTTCGTACTCCTCCGGGGTGTAGGGGTCCGGTGGGGCTCGGCGCAAAGCGTAGGCGGGGAGGGGTGCCCTGGTTCATAATCTGTTCATTGGGCTGCAAAATTAACGGCATTTATTGATGATTTCATGCACCATTCAACGCGGCCACCTTGATTCGGTGTACTTTTGCCACACCCTTGGGGGCTAGACCCCCAAAACCTGAACATGCCCGCCCGACCCGATTCAACCCACCGCTACTGGCCCTGGGCCGCACTTTTGTTTTTGTCGTGTGTGTGGGGAAGTTCCTTTATCCTCATCAAAACGGCCCTCACGGCGTTTACCCCCGTTCAGGTTGGTGCTTTTCGTATTTCGGCAGCGGCCCTCACTTTATTGCCGTTTATGTTGTTTCGCCTGAGCAAGGAGGGGGTGGCTGATGTGGGACGCAAATTGCCCTGGCTGGGGGTCGTGGGATTGGTGGGCAACGGCATCCCTGCGTTTTTGTTTGCCCTTGCCCAAACCCGTCTGGAAAGTTCGACCGCGGGCGCCCTCAATGCCCTAACCCCGATGTTCACCTTGCTTTTGGGGGTATGGTGGTTCAGCTTGCCCATCAACAGAACCAAGTTGTTGGGGGTGGGCGTGGGGTTTAGTGGGGCGCTGCTGTTAATTCTCATCCGTGGAAATGGTCAATTCGATCCCAATTGGCAGTGGGCGCTGCTGGTGGTGGCCGCCACGCTGATGTATGGTACGAGTGTGAACACCGTGGGCCGGCATCTGCGGCAGTTCAATCCGTTGCTTTCCGCCGCCATACCCTTGGCTTTGGTGGCTCCCTTCACTTTAATTATCTTGTTTTCGGGCGACTTCCTTCAGCGTTGTATGGATCCTGAGGCGATGCGGGCCATTGGCGGATTGGCCCTTTTGTCTGTTCTGGGGTCCGCAATCAGTCTTGTGCTCTTCAACCGGCTGATCCAAGTCAGTGGTCCTGTTTTCGCCTCCACCACCACCTACCTCATGCCGCTGGTTGCCTTGGCCTGGGGGTGGTGGGATGGTGAATTATTGGGTTTATCGCACCTTTTGGGTATGGCCGCCATACTCACGGGCATCTGGTTGATCTACCGAGGCAACCGCCCTTCCTAATTTTTTTATTCCCATAAAAGCTCTTTTTCGGCGCTTTTTTCGGCGCTTTTTTGGCGTTTTCGTGTTTTTTTTGACAAAAATTCAGGCGTTTACAAACAAATTCACTCTTTCTCAGCGCTGCCCTCAACCCGGGCGACGTAACAGGCTTCACATTCTTTGTGGGTCTCATGGCCATGTTTGCCGCCAGCGTGTTCTTCTTCTTTGAGAGAAGCCAAGTCGACGGCAAGTGGAAAACCTCCTTGTTGGTGTCGGGTTTGATCACCATGATTGCCGCTGCGCATTATTATTATATGCGCGATTATTACCTCGGTGCATTGGCAACCAATGCGGCCGGTGGTTTCACAGCGGGCATGGATGGTTATGTAAGCCCCTCTCCGACGCAGTTCCGCTACATCGACTGGACCCTTACGGTGCCCTTGATGTGCGTGGAGTTCTTCCTGTTGCTTCGTCCTTATGGCGCCAAGCAGTCGCTCATGTGGAAGATGATCGGTTATTCTGTGCTGATGTTGGTTGCAGGTTACATCGGCGAGGCTTTCGCTGCAACAGCCGCTAACCCTGGAGCGCACAGCATTTTGTGGGGCTTTATTTCTACCCTGGGTTGGGCCGGTATCGTATACGAAGCCACCACGGGAAGTGTAGCCTCCATGGCCAAAGACTCTGGCGATGCGCACCTCCAGCGTGCCATTGGTTTGCTCCGCAATTTCGTATTGGTGGGTTGGGCCATCTACCCCATCGGTTATATGTTGATGCCCGGTAACTTCCTCGACGGTTTGAGCGGATCCATCAACATCGATTTGATCTACAACATTGGTGATGCCGTTAACAAAATCGGTTTCGGCCTTGTGGTCTATCAAATGGCGATTTCTTCCAGCAAGAAAGATTAATCATTTTCCCTTGCACCCAGAAGCCCCGCCCCGTGCGGGGCTTTTTGTGTTTATGGGATGCTCTTCACCTGCTTCTTATTGACGAGGCAACAACAAGCCGCTCCCCTGATTCTTACTGACGAGGCGGCAACAAGACAATCCCCTGTTTCTTACTGACGAGGCAGCA
>VGGT01000037.1 GCA_016868485.1 Bacteroidota bacterium | reverse complement strand
TATCCACAAATAGTTTCAAAAAAACAGGGGCAATTTCTACAAAAGTGCACGACGCAGGATTTTTCCCATCGAAGACCTGGGAAATTGGGGGATGCGCAACAAGATCCGGGGAATCTCCTCCGCTTTGAGGTGCGGTTTTAGGCAGTCGGGGGAATATCGGGTGTCGACTTCCCCCGCAAAAGGGTTTGGCGTGTTGGGAATTATGGAAGGATCCTCCACCACACAGATCGGAACCTCACCTTTGTAAGGATCGTTCCGACCCAATACCACAAAATCACCCGTCAAAAGTGCATGCAGCTCGGGTATGTTCAAACGCAGAATATTCAACCGCTCCTCCACCTGCTCCGGATGCACCTTCAGCCCCCCGACATTAATCACCCAATCGGCACGCCCAAGCCATCGAAAGCCGTCGCCATCCCGCTGAACCCGATCATGGGTATGTATCCACCGATTGGCCGTAGCCGCCCCCCGCAGCAACAGACATCCCTCTTGATCTACGCGCCATTTCACACCAGGTAAAACCCGGTATATTCCGTCGCCCTGCGGATTGAGCTGCCGGAGCGCCATATGGCTGCAGGTTTCTGTCATCCCAAATCCTTGATAAACCTCCTGCTTCAGGCTTTCCAACCCGATCATTCGATCCTCAGAAATCGGTGCGGCCCCTAACAAGAGGGTGCCGAGCCGTCCCACATCGCCGTTTGCGTCGAGCATCCGCCATAGTTGCGTGGGTACGAGCGGACAAAACGCAAACCTTATCTCTGGGTATGCCAAATCCGGCCGTGATGTAGGGGGCGTTACCCACAGGTCGAGTCGACTCCAAAGGGCCCGAACCAGCATCATTTTACCGGCGATGTGCCGCGCATCGAGCGCCAATAAGGCCTGCATTCCCTGACGAAAATGGAAGAAATCGGCCGTTAATTGAGCCGATGCACGCATCCGATCGCGCGACAAGCGGATGGAACGCGGTCGACCCGTACTGCCCGATGTATGCGCCATAATGTAGGTACGCGACGACCACCATTGGCGCAGGAAATCAACCACGGCCTCCGGAATGCCATCGGCCTGGAAATCAACCACAGCCTCCGGAATGCCATCGGCCTGGAAATCGGGCACAGTCGCGCCCGGTTCAGCGCAGGGATGGGCATGGACATACCCCCCCACTTCAAAGCGCATGAATGCCTCCGCTGGGTAAAATCGACCATTCAACCGAATGCCCTGTTCCCTTTCATCCATTCTTATCCGTTTGTATTCAAGATTAGAGGTTGTCGCGGCAGCTCTCCCATTCCCAGTGGCGGCTAGCATCCCAATGTAAATCGCCTGATCGCACCAACAAGGGCGATGGAATGTTGTTTTTATACAGCTTACCGGTTCCCAAGCCCTGCGGCAGTGGGTTGTTTAGGGTTGATGTCCAAGCCGAAAGGGCGGCTAAGCCCACATTCGATTCCAGTGCGGATGTGACCCACCACCCGGCATCCACAGCAGCAGCACGTGCAATCCATTGTTCCGAATCGGCAAAACCCCCCAAAAGGCTCGGCTTTAGGATGAGGTAGGCCGGTCTACACACATCAAGTACTTCCATAGCCTGCTCCGCATCGGTAAGGGGGATGAGTTCCTCGTCGAGCGCCACCGGAATGGGCGATTGCCGGCACACCTCAGCCATCAAGGAGGTTTGTCCGGCCCGAACCGGCTGTTCGATGCTGTGGGGCGCGATCGCAGCCAATTGGTCTAGTTTGTGCAGGACATCGCCGGCGGAAAAGGCCCCATTGGCATCGAGCCGAATATCCAGTTGCCTTAACGGCCATTCTGAGCGGATTTCATGCAATAAGGCAAGTTCCTGTTCGAAATCTAAGGCACCAATCTTGCATTTGATGCAACGAAAGCCCTCCGCGATCCGGTCGCGAATTTGGCCGTGCATATCTTCAGGCGTACCCATCCAAATGAGTCCGTTGATGCGTTGACTTTTCTCGCCCCGTGTGAAGGGGCTGTCATACCATTGTCCGCCCCCGCCTCCCCTCAAGTCATACAATGCCATTTCAAACCCCATTCGAAGCGATGGATAATAGTCGAGGCTCTCACGCCAAGCAGCCCATTCGCCCGCGTTGAACTGTTGACATAAGTAGGACAAGCGGGTCATCAGATCCGGACGGTCGTCGAGGCTCAGGCCCGGAAGTGGCGCGCATTCGCCCCGACCTACCACAGCTTCCGAATCGGTTAATTCGATGAAGTAGACAAGACGTTCCAGCATTTGTCCACGCGATGTCCCTGCTGCCCGGTGAAACACCAATCGATAGGGGAAAAAACGCGCCTTTATCCCCCTTCCTTCGGGCCATAAGGGCCAATCGGAACTTAGTGTACCCAATGCCATAGCACAAATAAAACAACAAACGAAAATGTGAGCAGCGCCGTCCGTCCCAGCCATGGATCGAAAGCCACCGGATTGGTCAGGCGATACAACTGCGGGAGGGACGCCATCAACAGGGTTCCGGGAAGCAACCAGGCCAGCAACAACATCGTTTCAGCCGAAACGAAGGCGTAACTCCATAAACTACCCACCCCCACCAAGATCAATACCGTATGATACAGAAGTCCGCCCGCTTGCCCCATCCGCACCACCTGTGTGCGCTTGCCAACCCGGGCATCACCTTCACGGTCACGCAAGTTATTCAGATTGAGTACGGCGGTCGATAGGCATCCCATGCCCAGAGCGGGCAGGATCCAAAGCATTTCGAGGCGTCCACTATGCAAATAAGAAGTGCCCAAAACGGCGATCGGGCCAAAGAACAGCCAAACAGCTCCATCACCCCAACCCGCATAGCCGTACGGATTTTTGCCCATGGTGTAGCGAATGGCCGCACAAGTGGCTGATAAACCCGCCGCCAACATGACCCAAACCCCCATACCCACCACCGCTTGGGCGTTGTAGAGCAAACTGATTCCGGCTGCAATGGAAATAATCATCAGCAAGCGTACCGCAAAACGCATGTTAGCCGCTGAAATCGCTCCGCCCGACACGGCCCTTTTTGGTCCAACGCGATGAATGCCATCTGCTCCATGTTCCGAATCGCCAAGGTCATTGGCCAAATTGCTCAGTATTTGCAGAAAGGCGGCTGTAGAGAGCGATGCCATGGCTGTCATTCGGTCTAATGAGCCGGATTGCAGGGCCAGCAGGTTTCCCATACCGACGCCCGATAAGGCCAGTGGCAAGGTGCGCAAGCGCATGGCGCCAATCCAAGCCGCATACCATGGAATCGGAGGCTCGCTTGGGCCGGAAATGGATGCTGGGGCTTGAAATTCTGGTTCCGGCTTCATCCCACAAAAATACAGGCAGTTGATGTCCACTTCCTACCACTTGCGTCCCTATATTTGTACAATTGAAAATAAATCCCTATATCTGTACAATTGAAAACAAACCTCATCATGAAATTCAAACTATTGTTGTCATCACTCGCCTTCGCGGCTGTCTTCTCCACTTGTTTCGTTGCATCCGGTCAATCTGCCAAGCAGCCACGGGCTCGCTTGGGCAGAGCCACGCTATCAAGTGCTCCGGAAAATACATATTACACCTTCAGCCTGCAATCATCCCCATACACAGCACTCAGTAATCCTACCCCGCTCACCACGGCTACCTGGGACGACCCCAGCCTGACCGTTACCCTACCCTTTCCTTTTCAAGTGTTCGGCCGCTCGGCCAGTCAATTGGTATTCGATGGACTGGGTGGCGAGCTGTTTGCGGTGGATGCCATGACCCAAGACACCCTTCCCGTGATCGGACCCTATGCCATGGACTTAATTGATCGGGGCTACAACACAGGCACGATGCTTTCTCCCATTTCCTACAAAACTGAAGGGAGCGCTGGAAGCCGCATTTTCAAATTGGAATGGAAAGAAGCCGGCTCCTATGATGAAGCGGATTCCTTGATGACCACCAATGCAGAAATGCACATTAGCTTACAAATGTGGCTCTATGAAGGCAGTAACCGAATCGAATTTCGTTTTGGAGCCAACAACATCACCAACCCTGCGCTCTTTTATGGTGGCGAGGACGGGGCCATTGTGGGCCTGGGCGCCTTCAACCAGGCTGGTAATTTGGTTTTGTCTGAACTGCTCTCAGGTGCCGCAACGGCTCCTCAACTGCAGAGTGGCGGCCTCCCCCAACCCCTCACAGGCACGCCCGCTCCCAATTCCGTATATCGCTTCAATCCTCCCGGATCAAGCACAGGCCTATTCGAATTGGGTTTGTCGCAGCAACTCATCGCGTACCCCAACCCTACACAAGACGGCATTTGGATTCGCAACATCGGCACCCGAAACATTGCCCCGAGTCACGGATCGAGGGCCTTTATTTTGGACCTGCAGGGTCGATCCATCGTGGATTTCGACGTACAAACGTCAACCGCGTCTGCACAGTGGGTGGATCTGAGTGCATTGCCGAGCGGGCTGTACCTACTGCGGGTGGAGGGCATGAACGGAAGCATACGCATTGTACGGAAATAAGGCCATAAGCGGATCCAACCCGATGTTAGCCGATTTTTGCGGCCATGAATTTGCTCTCAGCCGAAAAACTCTCGAAGCAGTATGGCGATAAGCCGCTCTTCCGCGACCTATCGTTTGGCCTCCAACTCGGGCAGAAAGTAGCCCTTCTCGGACACAACGGTTGTGGTAAATCGACCCTACTGCGCATACTTGCGGGGGTTGAAAAGGCCGACTCCGGACAATTTTCCATGCGCCGCGACCTAAGGTTGGCCTATCTGGAGCAGGAACCCCTGAACCGACAAACGGGCAGCATTCGGCAATGGCTCGAAGAAACCTATCCCAAAACGGGAAACAGTGTCCATACTCAAGGCAGCAGTGTCCATACTCAGGGCAGCAGTGTCCATACTCAAGGCAGCAGTGTCCATACTCAGGGAAGCGGCGTCCATGCCAAGGAAAGCGCCATCATCGAGTTTGACGATGCCCATGATGAGGCGCAGCGCATCATGGACGGATTGGGCATCACCGATCCCGACCTGCCGCTAGCGGGCTTGTCGGGAGGACAAAGAAAACGCGTGGCACTCGCCGGTATGCTCAGCAGCCGTCCGGAGTTGATGCTCCTCGACGAGCCCACCAACCACCTCGACCTCGAAGTAGTCGAGTGGCTCGAACAATACCTGCGCCGGCAAAAATGCACGGTGCTGTTGGTGACCCACGACCGCTACTTCATGGAAAGTGTATGCCAAGAAATTTATGAAATGAGCGACGGTAAACTCTACCGTCATCCAGGAACCTACACGCAGTACCTGCACAACAAACAAGCGCGACAGGCCATTGAGGTGGTGGATGCCGAAAAGGCCCGCAGCCGGATGCGCAGTGAACTGGAATGGATGCGGCGGCAACCCAAAGCCAGGGCCACCAAATCCAAGGCACGTGAGGAGGCCTTCTACCGCCTTCAAGAGCAGGCCAAAGGTCCACAGCGTCGGGGAGATATGCAGCTCGACGTGCAAAACCAACGCCTCGGCGGCAAAATTCTGGAGATGGCCTACCTGCGCAAGCAATTTGGCGGGTGCACACTCATTCATGACTTCAGCTATTTGTTTACCCGCCACGACCGCATAGGGGTAGTGGGCCCCAATGGCGCCGGAAAAAGCACGCTCCTCAACCTCATCGCGGGCAACCTGAGACCCGATGGCGGGAAAGTGGAGAAGGGCGACAATACCCGAATTGGATACTATACCCAACATGAGCTCGAATACGAGCCCAACCAGACCGTAATCGGGCTGGTGCGCGATCGAGCCGATTACATTAAGCTATCGGACGGACGGGATTTGAGCGCATCATCCTACCTCAACCGATTCCTTTTCCCCCCCAAACAGCAGCATGATCTGGTCTCGAAACTCAGTGGAGGCGAGAAACGCAGGCTTCAACTGCTTCTTGTGCTCATGGAAGGCCCAAACCTGCTCTTACTCGATGAGCCCACCAATGATCTAGACCTCGACACCCTTCAGGTGATCGAAGAGTTCCTCGACGAATTCGAAGGCTGCCTGATGATGGTGTCGCACGACCGCTACTTCATGGATCGTTTGGTGGATCATTTGTTTGTTTTTGACGGCGAAGGCCAAATCAGTGATTTTCCAGGAAATTACACCGAGTACAGAAACCACAAAAAAACCACCAAAACACGGCTGGATGTGCCCCCGCCCGTCGATTCGCCCAAGAAAGCCATCGAGCCGCCCAGCCAGGCGCGCCGCCTATCCTACCGCGAGCAAAAAGAACTCGAACAAACCGAGCAGCTGATGGCTGAACTCACAGCCGAAATGAAACGCCTCGATGCGCTGTTATCCGATGGTCGCGGAGGACACGAAGACTTCGCACGATGGGGGCAAGAGCGTGCGGAATGCGCAGCACGAATGAAGGAAGCCGAAATGCGCTGGCTCGAATTGGATGAGCTTCGAGGTGCGACACTTTAAAAGGAAATTGACGGATTTTAATTAAATATCGTCATCATGTTGACGATATTTAATTAACTATCGTCAGAAAAAGAAAATTTTGTCTATTTTTGTAGAATGGAAATCCGACGAGCCATAGCGCATCGGTTTCAGAAAGCACTCAGACCGAACAAGGTGGTTTTGTTATTAGGGCCCCGGCGAGTCGGAAAAACCTGGTTTCTGAAGCAACTATTACCTGAATTGGGAATGCCTTATTTATTTTTAAACGGTGATGATGCCCTGGTTCGAAATGTATTTCAACAACAAACGCTGAGTAATTTTAAAAATCTGGTTGGGTCCAATAAGTTGCTGGTCATCGATGAAGCGCAACGGATACCTGCCATAGGTTGGGGGTTAAAATTAATGGTAGATGAAATCGAAGGCCTGCATGTTGTTGCAACAGGATCATCGATATTTGATTTGAAAAACAGTACGGGAGAACCTTTAACAGGCCGTAAAACAGATATTTTTTTGTATCCGTTTGCCCAAATGGAATTAACGGCCCATGAAAATATGGTGGTTACGAAAGCTCGGTTGGCCGATAGGCTGGTGTTTGGTACCTACCCCGAATTATGGCACCTCGAAAGTGATTCCGAAAAAGCGGAATATTTGCTGGGGATGATTTCATCGTATTTGTTAAAGGATATTCTGGAATTCGATGGAATCAGAAATGCTGCGAAAGTGAGCGATTTACTCCGTTTGATTGCCTTTCAGCCCGGGAAGGAAGTGTCGTTGGATGAACTGAGCAAGCAATTAGGAATCAGTAAAAACACGGTTGATCGCTACCTCGATTTGTTGCAAAAAGTTTTTGTGATACAGAAAATCCCTGGCTTTAGCCGCAATCTGCGCAAAGAAGTTACCCGACATGCCCGGTATTATTTTACGGACAATGGAATCCGAAATGCACTCATCAACAATTTCAATCCCCTGGCATTGCGCAATGATACAGGAGAATTGTGGGAGAATTATGTAATCATGGAGCGAATAAAATTCCAATCCTACCATCAACTGCCATCGAAGAATTATTTCTGGCGAACCTACCAGCAGCAGGAAATTGATTGGGTAGAAGATCGCGGGGGGAAGTTGTATGCTTATGAGATCAAATGGAATGAACACCGCAAATCGAAAGTACCATCTGCCTGGGCCAATTCGTATCCCGATGCGTCATTTGAAGTGATTACCCCCAGCACGTATTTGAACTGGATTCAATGAACAATCGCTGATGTCAACAGCGGTTCCGCTAGAACATGCGTACTACTAAAGTACCTTCCTTTTGCCTATATTCGTCAACTTTTTCCCATTGATAATGGTTGTTGTTCTGTGACCTCACCCCTGCACATACTCCTTCTGTGACCTCACCCCTGCACATACTCCTTCTATGACTTTATCCCTACATATACTCCTGCATCGCATCAATCGTTCGCTTTTTGCCTGTATCCCTTACTTTTTATTTACCTTTTGGATGACCCAATCGCCTTTGGCCATGGCTTCAGGCGATCACGAAGGTGAAATTCGCTACCAAGCACAGAAACGTGCCTTCGACGAGCCTTGGCAGCACCATCTGCGTCGCACCACCCACTGGAGCCGATTCTATGCCCAACACCCGAGTTGGCACGTGGTGTTCAATGAAGGGAACAGCAAACCACATCGGGCCTACGGCAATGCCATCCCCACGCGAGGCGCCAACCTTGAAGCCCGAAGCTGGGATTTCATCGCCAATCATTTATCGGCTTTCGGTGTGCCCACCCAAGGCCTGGAATTGATGGGCATACACCAGTCGGCCAAATACGGCCATGTACTCTTTCGTCAGCGTTACCGTGGACTCAACATTATCAACAGCCGCCTGCAGTTGAAGTTCACCCCCTCAGGTGAGGTGGTCATGTTTGGGCTGGACGTGTTCGACCTTGTGAATGCACCCACTGACGCCAGTATTAGCCCACAACAAGCTGCATCCGCTGCAGGCATTGGACTAGAACGACCTTCTGTTGCGGTGGTAGCACCCGAACTCAGCATTCTTGCTGTTCAGGAGGCCCGGAGCTACCGTTTCCATCTTGTGTATACCGTAGAAATTCCGGCAATGAACCACGACGGCACCCCAGAGCAATGGGAAGCATTGGTTGATGCACGCAGCGGCATAGTGTTGAGTCGCCGCAACCGGGTGGTGCAGTTTAGTCCACCCACTGCGGGTGGCAACTTCCGGCTCATGGGCAATGTGTACCCCACACATCCGTATAATCCCGATTCATTGGTTGGCCTCCCCCATTTGTTGTTTACCGTTGGGGGTCAGAGCTACTACACCGGAAACACGGGTCTTTATGACGGTAGCCCTTTATCACCTTTACCCGCCACAGGTACTTTTCCCCTGCGTGGGCGCTGGTGTCAGGTGGTACACGGCAACACCGGAAACAATACGCCCAGCTTCAACCTGGCCATCACACCGCAAACCGATACCATAGTGTTCAACGGGCGGGGTACGGCACCGGCCACCAACAGCATCAGACATTTATCGGCTTACTACCACACCAACATCATACACGACTACCTCAAGAGCCTGGTGCCTACTTTCACCGCACTCGACATTCCCCTGACCACCCGGGTCGACATCACCACAGGCAGCTGCAACGCCTACTTCAACGGCAATTCCATCAATTTCTACACCACACAAGCCGATTGCAATGCCTTGTCGATGGTGGCGGATGTGATCTACCACGAATATGGCCATGCCATCACCAATTACTTTTATGATGCATTCGGGCAGAATTTTCAAAATGGCGCAATGGGTGAGGGATATAGCGACATTTTTGCCTTGAGCATCACCAACAACCCGGTATTGGGCATCGGATTCAGCAATACGGACCCCAACCGTTTTGTGCGCCGCTACGACGTGAATCCCAAAAAATATCCTCAGAATCTGGTCGGACAGGTTCATGCCGATGGTGAGATCATATGCGGTGCCTGGTGGCGCACAGCGGGCAATATTGGCAACCGCGACACGATGATGCAAATCCTGGCTGAAGCGATGTACGGCCTACCCAATGCGCCCAATGGAATGGAGGGAACGCTTTATACCGATATTTTGATCGATGCGCTCCAGGCCGACGACAACGACAATAATTTATCCAATGGTACGCCACACTTTGCACAAATTGTGACTGCATTCGCCTTCCACGGCATCACCCTGCTGCGCAATGTCACGTTCAACTTTAATCCATTCCCAGACGCGCAGGCTGGAAGTCCGATTCCGCTGAGTGTACAAGCCACTGTCGATCCACCTTTTAATGCTTTGCTCGACGGAATTAGCGTAGTTTACCGCGTCAACAGCCGCCAACCCCAATATACAGACACCCTATTGCTTCAGGCAGCCGGGAGCAATAACTATACCGGTAGCCTTCCGGCCTACCCCAGGGGCACAGTACTCGATTATTATGTGGCACTCACCGACCAAATCGGTGGACTGGGTTCTGCCAAACCCGACTATGTCGACGACCCAGGCCGACCCAATATGCCTTACAATATGCTGATTGGCTTTACCCGACACCAAGCATACGATTTCGAGAACGCAACACAAGACGCTTTTTTTACCATCGGGTTCAGCGGTGATCGCGCCACCCAAGGAATTTGGGAAATTGGTGTACCTGTCCCCTCATTCACCTTCAGCGGTACGGGAAGCCCGGTAGAAGTACAACCATCATCGGGCAGCACGCCCGGTGGATTTCGCGCGGCTTTCACCCAAAATGCCGCTTCATCTAACGATCCGCCCACCACAGCATCTGTTCTCGGTGGACGAACATCGCTGCTTACCTCAAGCCTCGATTTATCGACATGGAACGACCCCGTGGTGAGCTATATGCGCTGGTTCTCCAATGATTTGGGTGATAACCCCGGACAGGACAATTGGGAGGTAACCCTCACCGGTAATGGCACCCAGTTTGTTTTGGTGGAACGCACCCGGCGTGCCGATGCCAGCTGGCGCAGGGGTGTGGTGCGCCTCACCGACCTTTTGTCGAGCCTCGGCAGTGTACGCATGCGCTTTGTGGCCCAAGACAACTTACCGGCTTCGTTGGTGGAGGCCGCGATCGACGACATTTTCTTCTATGATCCCACCCCCGCCACGGGAATCGGCTCGGAGTCTATCTCAACACAAGCTGTATTATACCCCAATCCTACCCAGGGCCTAGCCTGCATAGCAGGTCTGCCGGAAGGACCGGTATCGGGCTGGATTATGGACACCCGGGGTCGTCGCATCAGATTTTTTGAGGGCAACGCCACTGCGGATGCCTGTGCGTTGAGCCTTGATTGTACCGGACTCCCAACAGCGCCTTATTTTGTGCAATTGACCGATGCGATGGGCGCTAACCATCCGTTTCGTGTGCTCATAAGCGGCCAATAACCAATCGCCTATGCTGCTCTCCTATTCTTGGTTATGTGAATTTCTTCCTGAGCCCTTACCGGTCGATGAACTTTGCGCCATCCTTACGGATCTTGGCCTTGAAGTCGATGGCGTTCAACGCTTAGGTCATCGGCCCGAACCCGCCCAGGGTCTTGTGTTGGGTAAAGTAGTGGAGGTGATGCCGCATCCCAAGGCTGACCGACTGAGAATTGCCCTGGTGGATGTAGGGGAACAGGCTCCGCGACAAATCGTTTGTGGCGCGCCCAATTTGGCCTTGGACCAAAAAGTGGTGGTTGCCCTGCCTGGAACGACCTTGCACCGCGCAGGCGGTGACCCCATTTTGATTCAACCGGCTAGCCTGAGGGGGGTAGACAGCTTCGGTATGCTGTGCTCGGCTCAGGAGGCGGGTTTGGGTGACGATTCTTCGGGCATCATGGTGTTAGACGATCAGGCGTTCAGTCAGCCTTTAGGAACTCCTATGGCTATTCTTTTTCCTGAGCAACCGGGTGAATGGCAGATTGAAGTAGGCCTAACCCCGAACCGCTCCGATGCCATGTCGCAT
>VGGT01000036.1 GCA_016868485.1 Bacteroidota bacterium | reverse complement strand
GGGTCTGCATGCTTATGGGAAAGGTGTCTGAAAGGAACACATTCACACCATCTACCGCGGGAAGCAGGTTGAGCCCCAAGGGCCCCTCATCTTGCCGGCATCCCCCCAAGACCATCAAGCAGAGGACGACCAAGACGTTGAACCAAGACACCAACCAACGTTGCTTTGGTTGATTGGCCTTGCTCAGCGTTGGGTATTGGCTCCGACCGCTCAGCGTTGGGTATTGGCTCCGACCGCTCAGAGTAGGGGATTGACTCCGACCGCTCAGGGTAGGGGATTGGTTCCGAGTACTCAGCGTTGGGGATTGGCTCCGACCGCTCAGGGTCATGCGTTGACGGGTAATTCGGCGAGTAATTGCTGGTAGAACTCGAAGTGCGATTGGGCTAAATGGTCTTGGTTATGGCCATTCAGTAGGGGCTTACCGGAATCGTGGGCCGCTTTTATGACATCGGGATGAACTTTGTCGTTGGCCAACACCACTGCATCGGCATAGGAAATAGCGCCCCGCTGCAAATCGACATCGGTGAGTTGTCCGAAAGGATGAAAGTCATCCGGCACCACATCTTCCATCACGGCCTTTTCGAAAAAGTCTTGATGCAGCTGCTCTTGAAATTGCGATTCGTAGGCAGAAAAAATGACCCGTGATTCACGGAAAACGGCCGTGTGCTTGTAGAACTTCCGAATATACAAGGGAATCAACCCACACATCCATCCACTGCAATGCACAATATCAGGCGCCCAGCCGAGCTTCATTACGGTTTCCATCACGCCCTTGTTAAAGAAGATCATGCGCTCATGGTTGTCGCAGAAAAACGAACCATCATCGTCGCGGAGCACATTTTTGCGGTGGAAGTAGTCCTCATTGTCGAGGAAATATACCTGCATGCGGACGTTTGGGAGGGAGGCCACTTTAATGAGCAAGGGTGAATCGTTATCGCCCACGGTGATGTTGATGCCTGAAAGGCGCACCACTTCATGCAGGCGGTGGCGTCTTTCACTGATGCAACCGTATCTGGGGGTCAACACCCGAATCTCCATACCGCGCTCTTGCATCGATTTTGGGAGTTCTAAGGCTGCTTTGGCTATTTCTGATAGCTGCACATAAGGCAGCATTTCATGCGATACAAACAAAATGCGTGTTTTCCTATTCATGCTCGACCCGGTTCAAAAATTAAAAGGCAAAAATATAAAAAAACAAGCGAAAAAAGAACAAAAAATCAAGGAGAGGGCGCGGAAAATGTGGAAAATGTATGGATTTTGCGGAATGTTGATTTTTCATAACGCCAACGGAATCCAAAGTGCCATCCAATCATGGCAAATGGAGGGCTTTAAAGTGGCTTTCGTGCCCACCATGGGCGCTCTGCATGAAGGTCACTTGGCCTTGGTGAAGCGGGCGGCGCATTTGCCGCAGGTGCGCGTTGTGTGCAGCATTTTCGTTAATCCCACCCAGTTCAACGACCCCGCCGATTTGCGGGCCTACCCCCGAAACCCTGCTCGCGACCTTCATTTGCTGTCGGAACAGGGCTTGGCCGATGCGCTTTTTCAACCAGAAATCGACGAGGTTTATCCCCCCGAACAGCCATGCATGACTTTTTCGTTTGGCGCACTCGAAGAGGTTATGGAGGGCGCCATGCGGCCTGGGCATTTTGCAGGGGTCGGGCAAGTGGTCGCGCGTCTGCTGCACCTGGTGCAGGCCGACTATCTGTTATTGGGAGAAAAAGACTACCAGCAGTTCCTGGTGGTGCGCGACCTGCTCCGGCAGTTGCGGGATGAGCAGCTTCGGTTGCGGGAACAGCATCTTCGGTTGCAGGATAAGCATAAGCCATTTGAACCTGATGAGCCTACCTGGCAAAAAATACCCGAACTCATCATGGGCACTACCCACCGCGATGAGGGCGGTCTCGCGCTGAGCTCACGCAACCAACGATTATCGAGCGAAGGACGCCTCAAAGCCCGGCAGATTTACGCTGCCCTTCAACACGCGCGGCGGAGGTGGACCCATGAATCGCCCGATGAAACCGTACAGAAAATTCTCTTGATGCTCGCCGAAGTGCCCGAGTTTCGTGTGGAATACATCCAATTGGCCGATTCTGATACCCTCGCTGCGGTGCGGGAATGGGGGAACCACTCGTCGGTTCGCATTTTTGCGGCGGTATGGATCGAAGGAGTTCGGTTGATAGACAATACGGTTGTCTTTCCCTAATTTTGCACCTTGCGCCGAATGCTCTTTTATGCTTGTAAACCTCGTTAAATCCAAAATCCACCGGGTGCGGGTCACCCAAGCCGAATTGCACTATGTGGGCAGTATTACCATCGATGAGGATTTGATGGATGCCGCCGGCTTGATGGAGAATGAAAAAGTGCAGGTGGTGAACATCAACAATGGCGAACGCCTCGAGACCTATGTCATCAAAGGCGCTCGGTCGAGTGGGGTCATTTGCCTCAACGGCCCGGCCGCCCGTAAGGTGGCGGTGGGGGATATCCTGATCGTGATTGCTTACGCCTGGATGACGACCGAGGAGGCACAATCGCATGTTCCTGCTTTGATTTTCCCAGATTCCAACAATCGGCTCACCCCCTAAGTGATGTTGGTTACGGCCCGACAATGGCTGCAATTTGCCGTTTCGCTTCTGCTGGGATCGGTGATTTTGTATTGGGTGTTTCAGGGTCAAGACTGGGATGAAATGATGCTCGCGTTGAAAGGTGCGCGCTTTGGATGGATTGGCTTGTCGAGCCTGGCGGGGCTTTTGGCTCATGCGCTCAGGGGCTATCGGTGGACGCTTCTGGCGGGTGCGGTTGGACCGAAACCGGCCACCGTCGATGCCTATCACTCGGTTATGGTGGGCTATTTGGCGAATCTGGCGCTGCCTAGGGTGGGCGAAGTGGCTCGTTGCGGTGCTTTATCGCGCAAATCGGGGCTTCCTATGAACAGTTTGATCGGCACGGTGATTGTGGAGCGCACGGTGGATGTACTCGTGTTGCTGCTGGTGGTGGTTATGACCCTCCTGCTGTATTCGTCTTTGCTTTTGGGCCCAGCTCAACGCTTGCTCATGCGTCTTGGAGTCGGTTCTACCCTTTGGGTTTTGGTATTGACCGGTCTGGGCTTTGGGCTGATGGCCTACCTACTCTGGCGCAATCGCCGCCTTTGGCTGGAGCGGTTGAGCGGGGGGCCGAAGGGGCGAAAATTCCTGGGTTTGTTGCGGGGTTTATGGCTGGGCCTGCGGTCGATTCGCAGTCTATCTCATCCCGGTCGTTTCTGGTTATCTACTTTGGGCATTTGGTTGGGCTATTTTTTGATGTCTTATTTTTGCTTGTTTGCCTTCGAAAGTACGCAGGCCTTGGGCGTATCTGAGGCCTTCTTGGTGCTTGTTGCGGGTAGTCTTGGTTTCTTGATGCCTGTTCAGGGTGGTATTGGTGCCTACCATGCCGCGGTGAGCAAGGCCTTGCTGATGTTGCCTGCCACGGGGATCTCGCCTTCTGAAGCGCTGAGCTATGCTACGCTCACGCACGCCGCTCAAACGCTGCTGTTTGTGGTGGGTGGCTTTATTTCATTCTTGATCCTGGCGGCGGCGCGTAATAAAAATACTGCTTCGTGATGGGGGCTTTGGATCTGCTGCATTCGAAGGTGGTTGACCGCTCCGAATTCGTGCGCCGAATTGGGGCTTGGAAATCGGAAGGTAAAACGGTGGTGTTCACGAATGGGTGTTTCGACCTGCTGCACAAGGGCCATGTGGCGTATTTGTCGCGTGCGGCTGATTTGGGCGATCATTTGGTGGTGGCCCTCAACACCGACCGTTCGGTGGCACAGCTCAAAGGCCCCTCCCGCCCACTGCAAAATGAGGATTCTCGGGCTTTGGTAATGGCCGCTTTGGGGGTTGTTTCGCTCGTTACCCTATTCGATGAGGAAACGCCAGAGTTGCTCATTGCCGAATCGCTTCCCCAAGTACTGGTGAAGGGTGCGGATTACCGCCCCGAGGAAATCGCTGGAGGGCCTGCCGTTCTGGCTGCTGGGGGTCGGGTGCTTACTGTTGCCCTCACACCAGGATTTTCTACCTCATCGATCATCAACCGAATGGGGTAAACCGAATTTCCTCATTTTTAAACCTTCGCCGCGTTCGATTGTCTTATTTCTTATGGCCTTTTCTGTGCATCGTTCATCCCCGCTGATTTTTTCCCCGCTGATTTTTTCCCCGTTTATTTTGACCCCGTTTATTTTTAAGGCATCACGTTCTTTTGTCGCTATGATCGCGCGGTTTCTTCTGTTGTCCCTCCTTGTTCTGTTGGGGCATCAATTCTTGCTTCCGGTTCAGCTGAAAGCGCAGCCTTCGCGTCAGCAAACCCGTCAATGGTGCTTTGGATATGGCGCACGGGTAACCTTCCCAAATGGCGGTGGGCCCGCGTCGCCGGCGGCCAGCAGCACCCCGATGCTCGTGCAGGAAGCGTCGGTTTCGGTGGCCGATAGCGCGGGGAATTTGCTTTTTTTCTCTTCGGGCGACAGTATTTGGGATCGAAATGCACAAGTCATGCCCAATGGAGGTGGATTGATGGGCGACCGCACGCGAACCCAGCCTGTTGTAGCGGTTCCTCATCCCGACCCTGCATTGAGTCAACGGTGGTTTGTGTTCTACCTCACCGCTGTTGGCGACACTACGGCTTTGCGTTATTCGTTGGTGGATCTGTCGCTCCGTGGTGGCTTGGGGGATGTCGTAGGTGGTGGCCGCGACCTGCCTATCCCTTCCTTAGGGGCTGCATTGGGCTACACGGGTAAGTTGACGGCCTCCAAGGCTTGTTCGGGGCGCGACTACTGGATTTGGTTGCACAAAGCCGGGACTGCTGAATTTGTGCGCATCCCCCTCACCGCGGCCGGGCCCGGTCAAGCGGTGACCCAAACCATCGGCTCACCCCACAACAGCTCGTTCACCGCGGGCATACCCACAGCGGCATCGCGGGGCTATATGAAGTGCTCGCCCGACGGACGGGCTATGGCGCTGGTTTTGGGTGGGCCAAACACATCGAACCTCATCGAATACTTCCGCATTGACCCCGCCACTGGTGTTTTAAGCAACCCCGTCACCCTACCTGCTCTTGGGGGCGAACATGGGGTGGCTTTCTCGCCCGACAATGCCAAGTTATTCGTGGCGGGGGCTCGCGATAGTGTAGAAAATGGGGCGGCGGGACTTTTCAACCACCTGCGCGCATTCGATTTGATGGCGCGACTGCCCGTACCCCCGGCATCTGTGGTTCGTCAGGCTTGGCAAGCCGGTTCGCGGGGCTACAATGCCCTTCAAAACGGACCCGACGGCCGGATCTATTTATCGCAGACCTTTACCGACTACCTCCACGCCCTGCAGTCGCCCAACACGCCTTTCTATGCCTATACGGATAGTTTGGTAGGACCCATTGGTGGCACCACCCGCAAAGGCCTGCCCAATTTCTCTGAGGAGTCGTTTAGCCTTCCCTTTCGTGCCCATTTTGTAAGTAATGTTTTGTGTTACGCTTACCCTGTTCAGTTTTTTGATTCGAGTCTGTTCCATGCCACCTCGTTTTCATGGAGTTTTGGGGATCCGGCCAGCGGTGCCCTAAACAGCAGTACCCTCCGCGACCCGCAACACAGTTTTGCCATTCCTGGAAATTATACGGTGCGCTTGGTGGCGGGATTTGGTTGTGGCCGAAGCGATACCGCAACCCGATTCATTCGGGTGAGCGACACCCTCGATCTGGCATTAGGCAATGCCGCTACCCTAAACTCGGGCGGGGCCGACACCCTCTATTACTGCCTGGGCGACACAGCTACCCTGATCAGCCGCGCCCCTGGAGGCAGTTTTATCTGGTCTTTTCGCCAACCCGGTGGCACCTGGCAGTCGCTTCCCAATACCACCGCCCAGTTGCAAACCACCACAGCCGGCTGGTATCGCCTCACGGTTTCGGGCATTCCTTGCACAGCCACTGATTCTGTTTTTGTGACCTTCGATTTTCTTCCCGTCCTGATCGGTGACGCCTTTTCGGTAGCTCAGGGCATCCGAATCGATACTTTGACCTATTGCGTAGGCGACACCGCACGACTCACCTCAGACGTGCTGCCTCCAGCCCGCTACCGATGGCAGGTAGGGCAGCCTGGTGGTCCCTGGATTACCGTTGGGTCGACCGAAGTCTACGCCACCACCAATCCGGGTTGGTACCGCTTTCTGACCGACAAAGACGGTTGCCGCGGCTCAGACTCGCTTTTTTTACAGTTCTCGAATGTCGTTCTTCAGTTGGGCGACAGCAATTCCCTGGCCCTGGGCGGGCGCGATTCCCTGTTTTATTGTGGAGGAGACACCGCACTTTTGCGTACGAATGTTTTGGCGGGTGGATATGTTTGGTATACGGGGCAACCCGGCGGTCCTTGGCAGGTCATTCCTGGTAGTTCATTCCCCCGTCCGGTTTGGCAGTCGGGCTGGTATAAGGTTACGGCCCAAGGTGGCGCCTGTGCCGGATCCGACTCGGTTTATGTCGACTTCCTCAACCTCAATTTTCAGGTCGGAGATGTGGTTTCTCTCCCCCTCGGTGGCCGCGATACCTTGGTTTATTGTTTTGGTGATACGGCATACCTGCACGGAACGCTGAACCCGGGTAGATTCCGGTGGTCATACCGGCAGGGGGTAGGGGGAAATTGGGTGTTGCTCCCTGATACGGGGTTTTATCTTCCAGTGACCCTCTCTGGTTGGTATTTGCTCGAGGCCTCGCGCCATGGCTGCATTTTTCTAGACTCTGTTTTCGTGTTGTACACCCCAATTGGCATACCGGTTGACCTAGGGGCGGATGTGCTTTTGTGCTCGGGCGACAGCCTTCTGCTCGATGCGGGTGCCCCGGGATCCAATTACCTGTGGAGCGACGGCAGCCGTGGTCGCCAATTGCGCGTGCGGTCGCCTGGCGTTTATTGGGTTTCTGTGTTCCTCCGATCATGCACGGGTTCAGACACCATCATCATTCGCGAAGATCAACTGGCCATAGGTGATGTTTTACGCGACACGACGATTTGTCCGGGCCAAGACCTCTGGTTCGATATGACCGGGTTGGGGGTCAACTACTTATGGTCGAATGGCTCCACCGACCCTGTTTTTAGGGTTCAAACAGCGGGCCGCTACTCCGTCCGCATCGTCAACGCCAACGGCTGCTCCCGGTCTGATACATTTGATGTTGAGGAATTTTGCGCTACCCGCTTCGAGATCCCTAATGTTTTTCGTCCTTCATCTTCCGTGACGGAAAACCGTGTATTTCGCCCCATCGTACTCTTCACCGACAGCACGCGCTACCTTTTTCAGGTCTATGACCGCTATGGGGCGTGCATCTTCAGCAGTGGTCGACCCGAACAGGGATGGGATGGAACCTATGCCGGCAGTCCGTGTTCCGATGGTCAGTATACCTATATGCTTCAATTCTATGACAACCGCCTTCGTCGCGTGTTGCGTCGCAGCGGCTATTTCTGGCTGCTTCGGTAAGTCATCAACGGATGCCGTCCTATTCTTTTGTATGATTGGCGGTTGGCCGGGGAGATGCCATTAGAGCGTTACCCAAAAAACCCGTGCTATCGGGCGTGCCCCCAAGTAGCGTCACCCAAAAGACCCGTGCTATCGGGTGTGCCCCCTAGTAGCGTCACCCAAAAAACCCGTGCTATCGGGCGTGCCCCGAAGTATGGCGCACATCTTCTATCGTATAAAAAGCATGGGGATTGTGTGCATGAACGAGCGCCAGCGCATCCGAAAGGTTCTTTCTTTTGATGAGGGTAAACAAAACGCTAACATCGCCCTGACTCCCGCGCGCCCCCAGTAGGGTAACTCCGAAGCCGCGCGCACGGAGGGCCTCCATCAAATCATCGGCGGGCAGGGCGGTGATGACGCGGAGCAAGAGATTTCCCAATGCGAGCCGCTCCTCGATCTTGAGCCCTGTATAATTACCCGCAGCAAATCCCCCGGCCCATGCCAGGTAGCTCGGCCAATTATCGGCATAGCGCATGATTTGCGACATGGCCACAATCCAGATGAGGACTTCAAAAAAACCCAAAACCGGGGCAATTTGTCGAAATCCGCGCGCCGTAAAAATGAGCCGCAGGGTGCCAATGGTGACATCCGTTAATCGAGCCACGAAAATCAACAAGGGAATAACGATCCACCGCAGGGTTTCTTCTGAAAAGTAGGATTCAAGGGGCATACCGCGCAAAAATACCCGATTAGATTTGGTATTTTCACAGGCAATTCACAAGCCAACTGAACAAACCCATTTTTACAGCCTTTTACCCATGAAAACTGTATTTCTCTTTTTTTTCAACGCGATGCCCCGATTTTTTTCGCGATTACTGTTCCTTCTGCTCTTCTTATCCCCCTTTCTTTCGGGCTGCAAAAAGGGAATGACGCCCATTCCTACAGGTGACCACATCACCGGACTGGCTTCACCTGTGCAACTGAACGCCGATAGTACCCTGTTGTTTTTGTCTGACTACCTCGACGAGCCTAGTAGCCTCAGCAGCTGGACGCTTCCGGCAGGTTTCACCGCCCGAATGACGAGCGACAGCAGCCAAATGTGGATCTTCCATCCCGATAGCATCACCCCAACACTGTCCACAATGGCTTTGGAATGCGGATCGTCGCGCTATGATCTCCTGCTTCGGCGCTCGCGCAAGCAAACCGTAGTGCTGAGCTATACCCCACGAGAAGACCGGCCGAATTCGGTTTACTTCGTTGGCGATATGAATGGCTGGAACCCCACGAAAAGTCCTATGTCGCCCGTGGCAGGCAGCTTTCGTATCGACCTAAACCTCGATCCTGGCTTCTATCCCTATCAGTTTGTGGCCGACGGCGAATGGGCGCTCGACCCCGAAAACCCGCTGCAACGCGACAATGGCGCGGGTGGACTCAATTCACTGCTGGAGGTTAAGGCCACTGACCCCAACCTCCTACCGCGCTTGCGTACCATCCGCCCACTGGATGACCCTGAGCCCAAATTGCTCATCGGCCTCGACCGCGCACCGGGTACATTGCTCGTTTTTTGGGAGAATCACCTGTTGCCCGATGCGTACCAACAGAAGAGCGACTCGGGTGTAATTCAATTGAGCATCCCTAAGGAAGCTGCCGGCCGTGAGCGCTCGCATCTGCGGGTGTATGCCCACAACGAATCGGGCGAGTCGAACGACCTGATCATCCCCCTACAAAAGGGAAAAGTGGTCATGAAAGCGGATGGCCTCGGACAACTTGATCTACACCAGCAACGCATGTATTTTGTGTTTGTGGACCGCTTCTTTAATGGCGATTCCACCAACGACCGCCCGGTAAACGACCCGCGCGTGCATCCTCGGGCGAATTATTGGGGAGGCGATATTGCAGGGATCATCAACCGAATAGAAAGTGGCTACTTCCGTGATCTGGGTGTGAATTCCATCTGGATTTCCCCGATTGGCCGCAACCCCGATGGCGCCTACCAAGAATGGCCCGAACCGCGGCGTTTTTATTCGGGCTACCACGGTTACTGGCCCACCTCCTCATCACAGGTCGACCCGCGCATGGGCACCGAAGCCGAGCTGAAACAGCTGATTGATGTGGCCCACCGCAACGGCATCCGGGTTTTGCTCGATTATGTGGCGAACCACGTGCATCAAGAGCACCCGCTCATGCAGCAACATCCCGACTGGAAAACGCCACTCGAGCTTCCGGATGGGCGCAAGAACATCAGAATATGGGACGAACACCGCCTCACGACTTGGTTTGATACGTTTATGCCGAGCTTAGACCTTGAACGTCCTGAGGTGGCCGAAGCCATGAGCGACAGCGCCCTCTACTGGATGACCCAATACGATTTCGATGGTTTCCGCCACGACGCCACCAAGCACATCCCTGAGGATTTCTGGCGCAGGCTTTCGCATAAACTCAAAACACAGGTCGTGAAGTCTCGCGGCCGTCCTCTCTACCAAATCGGCGAAACCTTTGGTAGCCGCGAACTGATTGGTCAATACATCGGCAGCGGCATGATTGACGCGCAGTTCGACTTTAACCTCTACTTCGACGCGCGCAGTATGCTGGCCAACGACCAACAACCCCTCAGCCGCTTGTGGTCGTCGCTCGATGAGAGCATGCGATACTACGGCCACCACCATTTAATGGGCAACATCTCGGGCAACCACGACCTCGCTCGCTTCATTACCTATGCCTCGGGTGCGCTGCGCTTCGATGAAGACGACCGCGCGGCCGGTTGGGGGCGCGACATCCAGATCAAAGACACCCTCGGCTACCCAAGACTCAGGCAATTGCTTTCGTTCATCACCAGCATTCCGGGGGTGCCGGTGGTCTACTACGGCGACGACATTGGCATGCCCGGCGCTGGCGACCCCGATAACCGACGTCCGATGCGTTTCACCGACCTGTCTGATCAGGAGATGCGCACCCGCCTTCATGTTTCGACCCTCTACCGCTTGCGCGGCGAGAGCATGGCCCTCACCTATGGAGAAACGGAGCTCATTGAAACGGACGATAACCGATTGGCGTTCTTGCGCAACTATTTCGGGGAAGGAGCCATGGTTTGCATCAACCGAAGCGCGGAAGAACAAACGTTTCGCATCCCCGTGCCCGCGCATTTCCGCCGCGATGAAATCATGGGCAACTTGGGTAACCCGCTGGCGATGGCCGACGAGCAAACGCTGGTGACGACGGTGGCACCCTACAGCACAGAAATCATCACCTTTAAATAGGATAATAGGGTGATGGGACGCATTATTCGGATGTTCTTGCTGGTGTCGACCCTGTGTCTGCTGGGTTGTCGCGATAAAATGGAGGTCGATTGCCTCTATTTCAACGGTACGGTCTACCTGCTGGATTCGGCTTTCTCCCAAACCCAGGCCTTGGCCGTTACCGAAGGGCGGATCGTGGATGCGGGTGATCTTCGCACACTCCTGATCCGATATCGGTTCAAGGATAGTGTGGATTTAAAAGGTGGCTTTCTGTATCCTGGTTTTATCGATGCTCATTGTCATTTTGTGGGCTACGGAAAGAGTCTTGGCGAAGTGGATCTGCGGGGGACTCATTCGTGGGATGAGGTCGTGGCACGGCTAATGCCCTACCGAAACAATCCCAGTGATACAAGTTGGCTGATCGGAAGGGGCTGGGACCAAAACGATTGGGCCATTCAGGAATTTCCGGATCGGGAACTGCTCGATAGCCTTTTTCCCCATCGACCTGTTCTGCTGTCGCGTGTTGATGGTCATGCGGTGGTGGTCAATGAACACGCCCTTCGCACGACACAGTTTGCGGTGAATGGGCAGCGCTTCGTGGGGGCTGGCGCCACCAGGCGGGCCAAGCCAGGCATAGCGGGGGGGTCTGACTTAAACCATGGGGAAGCTGCCCAGGGTGGAGGCCGGCATCATGCGGGCGGTGAAGCCTTGAGACGACGAGATGGCTCGCTTTC
>VGGT01000035.1 GCA_016868485.1 Bacteroidota bacterium | reverse complement strand
GTGAATGATTCAAGGGGATTATGTCCTACGGGCTGGCATGTGCCATCGGATGCGGAATGGACGACCCTCACCACCTTCTTAGGCGGAGAACCCGTAGCAGGCGGTAAGATGAAGAGCACCGCCACTCAGCCCGCCGCTGGAGGTTGGAATTCTCCAAACAGAGGCGCCACGAATTCGAGCGGTTTCACGGGCCTGCCTGGTGGCTCCCGCGGCTCTGGTGGCGGGTTCTACGATTTGGGCAGCAACGGAATCTGGTGGAGTTCTTCGGATGCTGGGTCGGGCGTTGCCTGGATCCGTGATCTGATTTACGACGATGCCTATGCGAACCGCTTCAACTTCAACCACCGTTATGGTTTTTCGGTTCGCTGCGCCCGGGATTGAACCTTGACTCTTGACTTTTTTGGCTTTGTGCGGTGGGGCGCGGTCTGCAGGTCCTTTGAGGCAACGTACGCCAATTGACGAGTGTCCATTCAGTTTACGGCCGCTGATGATGGCAGCGATCACGGCCTGTGATCGGTTATTGTTCTATCTGTTCGTTCGTGTAAGGCGATGCGGTTTTGACGCCTTCTGTATGCAAATTGTATGCACATAAAAAAAGGAGCCACCGATTTTTATCGGTAACTCCTTTATTATCAAGCGGTCTCGTAGGGATTCGAACCCCAAACCTTCTGATCCGTAGTCAGATGCTCTATCCAATTGAGCTACGAAACCAATAGAAGCGCAAAGATAGCAAATATTGACTTTATCTGTATGAGAAAGAACCAATCAAAGCAAATTCTGGCGAATTTAGCCTTATGTGTGGTCGTTATACACTGGTGAGTTCCATACGGGTTGTAGAAGAGCATTTCCAACTGCCTGAAGGCGGGGCTTTGTCGCATTTTGAAGGTGTGAACGCTGGTCCCGGTTCGCTTATGCCTGTTTTGAGTAGTGGAAATCCCGATCGACTCACCCTGATGAATTTCGGCTTTGAAACCCAATGGTCTGGTTCTTCGCGACGCTTATTATTCAATGCACGATCAGAGGGTGATCACAATTTAGAGGATGACCCGCGCTACAACGGTGCCCTCGGTATTTTTTCTAAGCCCAGTTTTCGCTCAGCGATTCGAAATCGCCGCTGTTTGGTGCCTGCTGATGCTTTTATAGAAGGGCCTAAAATTGAACGGCTCAACAGACCCTACTGCATCTTCCCCACCGATCCTCTTGGAATATTTGCTATGGCTGCGGTTTGGCAAGAATTCCCGCCCGAAGAAGGAGGAAGATTTTCTCGATTGGGGTTTGCCCTGATTACCACAAGCGCACGCGGCCTTGTTGCTGAAATCGGACATCATCGCGCACCTATCGTATTGAATCCGGCCCATTACCGTGATTGGCTTAATCCCAACAGCAGCATACAGCAACTTGCCGAGATGATGTACAGCAGCGATTCCCGTGAGTGGAACGCCTACCCAATCGATTCGCGCGTGAAAAGCCCTGGCCAACACGCTGCTGGGCTTATGAGGGCTGTTGGGCCGATGTTGTATCCGCTTGAGCAAACGAAGGTCGAACAATCATGGATCGTAAACGGATTCGGTTTCAATAAATCACTGCGGCCAGGTGGATACGGCGTACAGAGCAGTTTGTTTGATTGAATGATTAGGCTGCTTGCTGTGGTCCTCCGGTCCCGATTTCCTTCATTTCTTCCTCGTGTCGACCGGATCGGACAAAAGAAGGAGCAAAGCCGAATCGTTCGCGAAAACGTGAGCTGAAATAAGAAATACTCTTGAATCCTGTCATCATAGCGATTTCGGAAACATTGCCTCTTTTACTCGCCAGTAGTTCATAAGCCACCTGCATCCGATATTCTCGTATATATTGATTCGGCGTTTGTCCGGTTAGGCGTGTTACGCGGCGGTCGAACTGACTGATGCTCATCGCCATCTCATCGGCTACATTGCTCACATACAAGTTGATTTCTCGAATGTTGTTTCCCAAGAATCGATTGACCTTCTGCATGAAAAATTCATCCTCCATGACCATACTTGAATAGGAAGCGGGCAATAAGCTCCGCCGACGAGCGTGGGCGTATGAGGCCTCCCGATTGCGCAGAAGAGCGGCCACCAACGGGTTTAACTGTGCAAGACCGAAAGGACGTTCGAGACAAGCATCAGCGCCTGCTGCATAACAGGCTGTTTGTATTTCACGAAATGGTTGACCAGCCAATACTAGAAGGGGAATGTGCTGAAATTTCTGGCTTCTTTTATATTCTTGCAGCGATTCTACCGATCTATGGATGTCGTCGGGAAGGGAAAAAATGAACAAATCAGGCTCCGATTCTTCCATCATGCGAACCGCTGTGGAAAAACGCGAAAAATCACGGACATAATAATTTGAGCGCAGATGCTCCGCCAAAATGCCGCGAAAGGAATCGTGTGACTCTGCAATGTAAATGGAGTTGAGTTTCATGGGGTATGGGATTTAAGTGAATGGAACAGCCAATTTCATACCTTCGATCTTTCGCACAAAATGTTGTGAACACAACTTATCCCAATTTATCCACATGACTTTACACATCTGTAAAGTGAGCATTGACAAAAGACTGACCGATCTCGATTTCAATAGACGGTCGCATGACTCGAGTAGACAAAAACCCGACAGATTCAGTTTTTTGTATCGTTTTTCTTAAAGGAAACGCCCCTTAAGCATGACGCGCAAAGGGGGAATTTGACCAAAATGGTAGGCTAAAGTCGACCAGTCTTTTAGACCGGATAGGAACAATAAACTGGCTTCTTTCCCTCTTCCAATCGAGCCCACACGATCAGAAAGTTGGAGTGAACCCGCAGCGTGTATGGTCATGGCATTCAAGGCCTCCTCCGGCATCAATCCCAACTTTAGGCAAGACAGGCTAAGTGTCAAGAATGGGTTAAATCCAGGTGCCGATCCGGGGTTGTAATCACTCCCCACCACCACAGGCAACCCGGCATCCGCCAATTTTCGACCAGGGGCATAGGGAATTCCTAAGAAAAAAGAACAACCTGGCAGAAGAATGGGGTATGTTTCCCCATTTTTTAAGGCCTCCAAATCAGCGTCATCCAATTCCTCCAAATGATCGACACTGAGCGCACCACCTTCAACAGCCCTTTTCACCGCGCCCATCACAGAAAATTGATTCACATGAGCCCGTACAGGCAAACCCAATCGATGGGCACATTCCAACAAGGCATCTAAATGTTCAAGTCCAAAATAACCGCGCTCGCAAAAAATATCAACAAAATCAATGAGCCCTTCTTCCGCCCAAACGGGAATCCATTCTTGTGTGACTTTTCTTACATAGGAGTTTGCATCTTCTCTATATTCAGGCGGTATGGCATGCAGTGCAAGACAAGTCGAATGGATATTCATATCGGGGTACTCATGCGCGAGCATCCGCGTTGTTCGCAGCATCTTGCTTTCTGAATCAAAATCTAAACCGTAGCCGCTTTTGATTTCTAGACTCCCCACACCCATGGAACGAATAGACTCCAGCCGAATTCGGCTCTCATCCAACAAGGCCGAAAATTCGGCTTTCCTCAGGCTGCGAACAGAATGCATGATTCCACCGCCAGCCGCTGCTATTTCTTGGTAACTTGCTCCTTGAAGTCGGGCTTTCCATTCTTGTTCACGCGTTCCGCTGTGCACCAAATGGGTGTGGGGGTCAACAAATGCGGGCATGACCCAGGCGCCGTTGGCGTCCCAGACTTCTGTATGGGGTGGAAGGCTGGGCTCATCGGACATCGGCCCCCAATCGATGATGTGTTTTCCTTCCACAAGGAGCCATGCATTTTCTGTTGACGACCAAATCGATCCTTCATTTCTACCGTGTGTAAATAAACTTCCACCGTGTGTAAATAAACTTCCACCGTTTGTAAATAAATTTCCACCGTGTGTACATGCCTCCCCTTCCGATATACCTCCTATTCGGCCGATGTTCCTGATTTGAATGCGATTCATCTAATAACCATTTGAACGAATCAGACCGCAAAGCAAACGCGACCTCATCGATTATTGACCTTGAGCGAGGGAATACCCCACATGCCCATCAAACAAATATAGGTTTTCGCTTTTGATGCAGTCGAGTCCGGCAACATGAAAAGCTTCCATTTGGGCCAGAACCTTCCCAAATTCGATCGTAGATCCCTTTTCAATGGCTTCGAACCGACAGCGCCAATGATCCGTACAAAACGTATCGGCAAAGCCATCGGGATAAACCTTCACTCCGCGGTTGGAAACCACCACCAATTTTAAACCCTGAACGGTTAATGAATCCAAGAGGGCACCTAAATCATTGGGTTTAATGTTGGGATAATCTAAAAAAATATCGACCCCTGTCAGTGTTTTGGTTTCAGATGCCATCTTAAGGTTCCAACTCGATGGTTGTATCGGTTTTATTTGCTGGGTGTAGGTTACCGCCTCTCCTTGGGTTGGTATGGTACCCAGTCGCTCAATCACGGCATCTGCGAATCCCTGTGTTCCAACCCGAATGCGGCTCATTCCTGATTTATATATGTCGCCCGTATGAATGCCATCTTCTAGTGTTTTTAACCATGCATTGTGAAGGGCGGCAGCGGGTTCGGGCAGGTTAATGTGCACCAACATCATGATCGCGGAGAGGAGTAAACCTGAAGGATTGGCAAGGTCTTTACCCGCTAAATCTGGAGCAGAGCCGTGAATCGCTTCAAACATGGCACATTTATCGCCCACATTGGCACTTCCACCAATTCCCACAGACCCACTTAATTGGGCGGCCACATCCGAAATAATGTCGCCGTATAAATTCTGGGTTACGATGACATCAAAGATTTCCGGGCTATCGGCAAGGCGGGCCGTGCCGATGTCTATGATCATGCTGTCCGATTTAATTTCAGGAAATTCAGCCGCCACACGATCGAATACCCTATGAAAGAGGCCATCGGTCACCTTCATGATGTTGTCTTTAATCAAACAGGTCACCTTCTTGCGTCCGTTGTTTCGGGCATATTCAAAGGCATATCGAACAATCTTCTCAGAACCTGGTTCGGACACCAATTTCAAGGTCTGATAAACTTGTCTGGTCTGTCGGTATTCGATACCGGCATATAGATCCTCTTCGTTCTCCCTGATTATTACCACATCCATCTGGGGAAATCGGGTGAATACAAAAGGAGAATAGGAAATGCACGGACGAATATTGGCAAACAAACCCAAGGTTTTCCGGGCTGTAACATTCAGTGATTTGTAGCCCCCGCCAAATGGCGTGGTGATGGGACCCTTTAAGAAAACTTTTGTTCGAAAAAGCGATTCCCATGCTTCCGATCCAATTCCTGAAGTGTTGCCAGATAAATATAATTTTTCACCAATCTCTATGGTTTCGATAGCTATAGGTGCACCTGATGCTTCGAGCATCCGAAGGGCAGCACGCATAATTTCGGGGCCAATGCCATCGCCGTGGGCCACAGTAATCGGAATAAGACTTTGGTGGTTTTTCATGCGCGCAAAAATAAACCATGCAGGGCATGGGCGAGATAATCGACAGGAATTTTCGTGGGTGGCGAACAAAATTTAGGGTTTATTCGTTTTGGGGCTGAATGAAATCCAATCCTAATGAAAAAGACGTTTTTAATCGGTGCAATCCTGGCATTTATGTTTCTCGCTTCTTTAGCCGGCTATATTGGTGGATCTTTAGCCCATTGGAGGTGGCAACTGAACGGGTTGAAGTTGGGCATTCATGAGCCCACTGATGTTGACGCTACTCCGTGGTTCGCTGCTTCTGAACAAATTGGTTCATCATCCAGGCGCTACAATAGTATTTTAGCGGGAGCATCGGGTACACTTCCAGATTTTGTTTTGGCTTCTGAACAAAGTACTTCTGCGGTTGTGTACCTTAAAACAACGGGTACAGCGGCGCAGCGTTCGTTCAATGACTGGTTTTTTGGGGATTTTTTCAACCAGCGACAAGAAGCGGTGGTAAATTCTGGTTCGGGGGTTATTGTATCAGCCGATGGATACATCGTCACCAACAACCATGTAGTTGAAAAGGCGTCTCAGGTAGAGGTCGTACTCACCAACAAAGATTCATATATAGCTAAGATTGTTGGAACAGACCCCTCAACGGATTTGGCCCTTTTGAAAATTGATGGCGAGCGATTGCCTGTCATTTCCTTCTCCAACAGCAATCGGTTGAGCGTCGGTGAATGGGTATTGGCCGTGGGAAATCCATTTAACTTGACTTCCACGGTAACGGCGGGCATCGTGAGTGCCAAAGGAAGAAATTTAAATTTGGTGAATAATCTCTTTCCCATAGAAAGTTTTATTCAAACGGACGCTGCCATCAACCCAGGAAATTCGGGCGGGGCATTGGTGAACACGCAAGGCGAATTGGTGGGGATCAACACGGCTATTATTTCGCGTACCGGAGCCTATAACGGCTATGGATTCGCCATTCCCTCTAATATTGTTCAGAAGGTAATCCGCGATTTGCGCGAGTTTGGATCTGTTCAGCGGGCATTTTTTGGAGCGGATGTTATAGAAATCGATGCGCGTGTACGAAAGCAAGCGGGTCTCACATCAAATGCAGGAGTTATGGTGGGCAGTATGTCGAGTTATGGACCCGCCAAGGATGCAGGGATCAAGGAGGGCGATGTGATCACAGCATTTGATGGCCATACCATTGATGGCAAGTCAACTTTCGATGAATTGCTGAGCTACCACAGGCCTGGCGATGAAGTTTCTCTCGTTTATGAGCGATCGGGCAAACGACAAACGGTACACATTAAACTGACCAATACGGAAGGTGGTCTGGGTGCGGTTAAATCTGAAAAGTATTTCTCTGCTGAACTAGGCGCGCATTTTGAAACAGTCAGCAAATTAGAAAAAGACCGTTTGGGTATATCAGGAGGCGTTAAAATCAGTCAAGCCGGTCAAGGTAGTTTAAGGAGAATGGGCCTGAGAGATGGTCTGATCATCGTTCAAATAAATCGAACGCCCGTTACAGAAATTGAGCAGTGTATTGATCTACTCAAACACAGCCGGGGTCAGGTAACGGTTGAGGGAGTCGACCAAAGTGGTCGAAGATCCTATTTCACCTATTTTAGTTACTGAGGAACCTATTTTTTCGTACCACCTCCCGGCCGGGCAATAGACTCGCGCATGTCTGTGTCTGATTTTAGGTTCTGCATTCTGTAGTAGTCCATCACCCCAAGTTGACCATTTCTAAATGCATCGGCCATAGCAATCGGTATCTGGGCTTCGGCTTCGATTACTTTGGCACGGGCCTCCTGAGCAAGCGCCACGTGTTCTTGTTCGAGAGCAACAGCCATGGCTCGTCGTTCTTCTGCGCGTGCCTGCGCGATTTTCTTGTCGGCTTCCGCTTGGTCTGTTTGTAGTACAGCCCCAATATTCTTTCCGACATCTACATCGGCAATATCAATGGATAAGATTTCAAATGCTGTCCCTGCATCAAGACCTTTGCTCAGAACAACCTTAGATATTTTATCTGGATTCTCCAACACCTCTTTGTGGTTAACTGCAGACCCGATCGAAGAAACTACCCCCTCTCCTACCCTGGCCAAAATGGTCTCCTCGCCTGCTCCACCAACGAGTTGCTTGATGTTCGCACGAACAGTTACCCTTGCCTTGGCAATGAGTTGAATGCCATCTTTGGCCACAGCTGCCACCGGTGGGGTATCAATGACACGGGGATTAACCGACATCTGGACCGCCTCAAAAACATCTCTACCCGCAAGGTCGATGGCCGTAGCGGCTTTGAAATCGAGCGCAATATTGGCCTTTTCGGCAGAAATCAATGCCCGTATCACGTTGTTCACGTGCCCTCCTGCGAGGTAATGTGTTTCAATCTCATTGGCATTCGTTCGTAAACCTGCCTTGGTGGATGTAATAAGTGCATTCACGACCACTCCGGGTGGCACTTTCCGTATCCGCATCAGAACAAGATCCAATATGCTGATTTTGACCCCTGAAAAAACTGCGGTGATCCACAGGTTTATGGGGACAAAGTACAAAAACATAAATATGAGCAGCAAAATGCCGCCTAAACCAAGGAAGAGTGCGCCAACGTCAGACATGGGTGGAGGGGTTTGTGGGTTTTAATTGAACAAATATCTTGTGGAAATCAATATGGGTTACGATCAAGTCTTCGCCGGGTTCTGCCCAACCATCACTGAGCTCTACTTCACGAATTTCTCCATTAAAATCTGCCAAACCCATGGGGCGGAGTCGACTAACAGCGCGCGCCGACATTCCGATCATGATCGGTTTTCTTGTATCGGTTTGACCGGGCTCGGGCGAATGAGCGTCTTCTAAGGTGCTTTTAAGCGCAAACGTCCCCCAAAAACCTGATCGAAAGGCACGAATGAGTAAATAACTGCTGATTGTGAGGGAAGCCAAAAGAACATAATGTCCCGTTGTTTGTCCGTATTCTGCATAAGCCATCCAAACACCAATAACCATAAGCAGAACACCAGCTATTCCCACGAAAGTGACCCCAGGTACCAGAAAAACCTCGGCCATCAAAAGCAGTAGACCAACGAGCAACAACAATACGATACCCGTTAACATGCCCAAAAAGTTTTGTTTTTCAAATACACCCCTAAATATACAAAAAATAGCTCGATCAAGGTGATGATGGGTATTGAAGCGCGACGCGCCGGGCAACCGGGGCGTGTGCCTTCAATTCCTCTATCCGCTGAGCATGTGAGGGATGGCTGCTGAGCATCATTGGAATGTTTGAACCCTTGGTTTCTTTGGCCATATTTTCCCACAATTTGTAGGATTGAGCGGGATCGTATCCTCCTGCTGCCATAATGATCTGTCCGAGTCGATCGGCCTCTGATTCGTGGCTTCTGTTGAATGGCAGTAGGGCACCTACGTTTACCGCTAATCCGAAAGCTTGGCCGAAGAGCTCGCGTTGTTCGGCCGTCTCAAGATCCAAGACGAATGCGGTGATGAGTCCACCCGCTTGGGCCAACAGCGACTGCGACAGGCGTTCATTTCCATGTCGTGCCAAAGCATGGGCAATTTCATGGCCCATTACGGTAGCCAAGGCATCGTCTGATTGGCAAAATGGCATAATTCCTGTATAAAAGCACACTTTTCCTCCCGGCATACACCAAGCATTGACTTGTGGATCATTCACTAAAGAAAATTCCCATTCAAATGGTATGGAACCAGATGTTTTGTGAAATTTTTGCATTCGCTCTACAACTGAAGCTAATTTTCTTCCAATTTCTTCAACCCGACGGGCATCCGTTGTGCCCCGAACGATTTTAGATTGAGAAAGCATCGTTTTGTACTCCTTCTTGGCCAGATCCACGAGGGTTGTTTCGCTTACGAGTGTCAATCGACTTCTTCCGGTGTACGGAACCTTATCGCAGGTCGACGACAATAGTAATAGGCACAAACAAAGCGAAAGCATCCGAAGACGCAAGAATTTATATCGTTTGTTCATCCTGAACATTTGGCTCTCGATGTGCTGACTTACATTCACTCAATGCTCACGGATAGCCCTTCCTTTTGAAGACTTTTGTAGGGAGGAGTTAATTCGCTTCTTCTCCCCTGTTTGACCGTACATTTTCCTCTAAAATGGGTGATCCAGGCGCACTGTTCGGCTTGTTCTTCGGTGTGGTTGCAATATTGAACAAGCAATGAGATGACCTCAGTAAATGAATGTACATCGTCGTTGTGAAGGATGAGAGATCGGGTTGATTCGGTTTCCTCTGATACTTCAACACTTTCTAGTGTCTCAGTATTTTCCGATGATTGGGTTCTGTGGTAGTATCTGTTGATCATTTCCATAGTGTGTGATGAGGATATCCGTTCAATTCCATTCGATTCGTCGCAGAAACTTTAAGTTCATCGCTGAATTACTGAAGGTTGGTTGTGCAATCGTTCATTTGTTAAGAGATATCTCATAAACAAATTAGGGTAATAAAAGTTCAAATGAGCTGGCCTATTTAACCCTCTTCGGCTAGGGTTCTATAAATGTTGCATCAAGTGCTTCTTTTCTGCTCATCACCTGATAAAAAGTAGATTCATCAGATTCCTTATAGCGCTCACGCTGGTTCTTTTTCGCTAGCGAACGTTCCTCTTCGAATAGTTTTTGATAATCGGAGTCATTCGAATAGGTGTAAAATGAACCGTTTCTAAATTGTATCAGTAGGTCTTTATCTCGCTCAGGCATCACCAGAAGGTTGAAAATTTCTGATTTGGGTAGTCTTCGAAATTCAACGAATGCGGGATAATACTTATTAATGAGTTCGCCTCCAGCCCTAATTACCCCCATATTTTTGGAGGCTGAAAAGGATCTTTCATCAGAATCCCAACGCATGGGTTGTAGTGCAAAGCACCAGGTGTGCACCGAAATGGGATCTTGGGGCAGTTGCTTCGATAGTCTGTAGTTCAGCGTCAATTCACTGACTAGTTCGTTGGGCGAAAGGCAGGCAAGGGCGCTTTCAAACCAGTCTGATGAAGTTACATTCCGCGTCATTCTAAAGTAATTTCCAGATAACAAGCCGCCAAAGTAGTTAAACCCGTTTTGTGGAAGAACATCACGAACGTACATAAGGGCATCGACTTTGGTCTCTTGTTCGTTCATTTTATGGTTCATTACACCCGCTAAAGACAGCCAATTTCCTGATGATAACTGACTTAAACACCAAAGGCGACCTTCAGCTTTAAATGAGCTGTCTTGAGGCGAAAATTGAAAGGTATGTACTTCTTGGCTGTTGATTTCTTTGTTTTCCAAATCAAAAATTTGATAATTCGAGGTAATGCTATCAAATTGAATGGTCCCAGATTCGATGAATGCAAGGGCTGAATCGGTGGGATTGCGTTTTTTTCCAACCAATAATGGATAAATAAGCGCGCGTGACGCGTTCAAAAATAGACCGGTATAGAGCGGCTTCCCGCTCCCGTCGACCCATGATGAGAGCTGAACCCCCGCATCCGTTCGTGGGTTGTATCGGGAGTCTATTTTAAAGAATGAGGTAAATGTGGCTCGATGAACATGCTTTAAACCACCTACCCCTGTAAAATGAATGCCGACAGAATCTCCCCTAATATCCAATGTGCCACCAAAGCCTATACCGGGTGCCATCACAAAGCCCGAATCGCGGTAAACACGGGCATTGGCACGACTAATTCCAAATGAATCTACACCGATTTCTTTAAGTCTAATTTTCTGTGGCATTTCCCCTCTAACCAAATAATTGTAATAACCGGTCGCTTGGTAGTTCACACGGCTGTTAATGCTCACCTGAACATCTATGGCTTCATGTGCTCGGGTTAATGAGTCCCAAACAAGGCGAGCACCCAACATGGGTTGAATTTTTGATTTTCTTCCGATCTGTACCGTTCCATTTGGTGGGTATATCCAAGCGTCGGCACAGGGAATGTGATCGATTCCGAAAAGGCTAAGCGAACCCGATTCTAAAAATAAGCGTGCGTGGGTTGCCTCGAATTGTATGCTGTCTGACTCGGGGTCGGTTGCCATAAACAAAATCTTCTCTGTGATAGCCGTTTGGTT
>VGGT01000034.1 GCA_016868485.1 Bacteroidota bacterium | reverse complement strand
ACCAGAAAAGCAGAGCCCTGTGCGGCATAGCGCCCCAATCCCCAAATGGCCAGGGTAAAAATGGAAGGCCACATAATGCTGCAAGCCAGTCCCCCTGCCAAAAATGCATAAATGGCTACCGTGCCTTTGCTCATCATGCCCACCAGCATAGCCGACACCCCAAATAGAGCGAAGACCATCAGATTACGGGCGGGTTGATCGCCCGCATAGAGCGTGGCGCCCAGGTGAACCAATAAACACGCTTGATATGCGTACAAAGGAAGCATATCCTTGCCCGCGATCAGATTTATCCCCACAACAACACCAAAAGCCAGCCAAGGCACCAGTACAGTAGCGAGCATCTTCGCTTCTCCTTTCAGATTAAAAACACTCAGCGAACCCGTCCAGCGCCCAATCATCAGACTACCCCAATACATAGAAATATAAGGCGCAATCTCACTGGCCTGTAGGGCACCAAATTTGGGGTCCTTCAATAATTCCGATAAATTACTCACGATCGACACCTCTACCCCCACATAGGTAAAAATAGCGAGCATGCCCAAAACGAGATGCGGATACTGAATGGCGCCCCAGCCTTCGGGCTCAATCCGACTCTGGATGCGGGCATTGAAAAGAAAGCCGACCACCGTGGCCAAGGCCCCAACCAACAACACCATTCTCAGCCATTCCACCTGACTTTCATCGACCAGCGCACCGGGCGAGCGGTAGGAATGAAAAATGAATCCAAACCAAACAAACAGCAAAAGGGTCATAAAGAGCAATTGTCGCCACGCTTTCGGCGCGCGTTCGATGGACTCGCGCGACACACCCGATGGCACTTGTTTAGAGAAGTGAAAAAGGGCAGCTGCGGCCAAAAAGAGTGCCCCAACACCTGCGTAGAGGGTCACCACCTTTCCCAAGGGCAGACTCTGGATTTGCTCGTCGGTCATGCTGTGGGCACTGCCAAACAAGGCAAAAGCCACCACAAGTGGGCCTATAGCCGTACCGAACGAATTAACCCCTCCGCCCAAATTCACCCGATCCGCCCCCTTGCGGGGATCGCCCAATAAAATCGCAAAGGGATTCGCAGCGGTTTGTTGCAAGGAAAAGCCAAGTCCCACCACAAACAACCCGCCCAGCATTGCCGCGTAGGATTTAGCTTCCACCGCCAGAATCATGACCAACGCCCCAAATGCAGAAAAAAGCAGTCCATAGACAATGCTCTTTTTATACCCCCAATGCGTCACAGGGTCAAAACCCCGCCACATGCCAAAGCCAAATAGTCCAAGCGCCCCAACATAATAGGCGGTGTAGAACGCAAAGTCGATCAGCTGCGATTGAAATTGATCGAGACGAAAAAAATGCTTGCAAAACGGAATAAACACACTGTTTCCGGCGGCAATGAATCCCCAGAAAAAGAAAACGACAACCAAGGTGGTGAGGGCACCGCCATAGCTTTGTTCGGGATGCGAAGAATTAGCGTCCGGGTGCGCAGAGGAAGGTAGGTTGATGGCTGCTGGCATGGTATTTTTTAGCGTGCAATATGCAGTTTTTTTCGACTTTTCACCTACAGACGGATCAAAAAGAGCGATTTCCCTGCATAAGTCCTATTATTGCAGTATTGGTTATACATATGGTGCATCCAGCAAAATTAAGTCAGTTAGCTATTCGGGATTTTTTTAGTCCTTTTATGCCTGTGGGCATGGGATTGTTTTTGGGTGCACTTTTCTGCTTAATCCCCTTGCTTGGGCACACACAAGGCTTTGTCTATGCCCGTCTTCAGGGGCAGCCATTGATGAATACAGCAGGATGGTCACTCATCGGTGCCGCAGGCATAGGAGACACCAATGGGGACGTCGATACATTCAGCAATGAGATGATCTTGGTTCCTCCCACCAACAACAACAGCGGTGCAGTCTTCTACAACCAGCCCCTCGATTTAAGTTTGTGTACCCGTTGGAGTGCCCGCTTCGATTTTCGCATGTGGGAAGGAACCGCTGCGGATGGAATTGCATTTTGCTTTTTAGACATCCCACCTGCAGGATTTATTTCGGGTGGCGGCATAGGCATCCCCACCAATGGCAACGGCCTCAAAGTGGTTTTTGACACATGGGATAATGGCTGCGGAGCAAATCCAGAAGTTCAGATTTACAGCGGTCCGGGCTACAACGAGTGCATCGCCGGCATTGTGAAGGTCAACAACACCAATGGCAACCTCAGCTTTATGCGTTCCAATAATTACCATACAGCGCAGGTCGACTACGACAGTGGTTTTGTGCGTGTTATGATTGATAGTGTGGTATGGCTGAGTGGCGTTTACGCACCCGCTAACTATGTGGGCTACCTCGGATTCACTTCCAGCACAGGTGGTGCGACCGATCGGCATTCGATTCGCGATGTGGTGATTTATACCGAGGGTACCTCCTTGTTGGGATTTCAATCAATCGACACCACCCGTCGACTGCCCATCATAGAAGCAGAATGCTACAGCGATAGCCTTTGGGTACGAACCCGCGGCAAGTTTCGTTGCGCCTCTGTCGATTCCTCTGGTTCCGACTTGCGGTTGTATTCCCCAACCGGAGTTCCCATCCCTATTTACAGGGTACAGACTTTTTGTACCGATGGCCGAAGCGATTCCCTCCTCATTTTGCTTGCTACCCGCTTGGTGCAATCTGGCGACCATCATCTGGTGGTTCGCAATGGACTGGATGGGAACCCCATTTTGGGCGATTGCAACTCCCGAATCGATGACTTCGATTCACTCACCATTCGTGTTGTTAATTGTTATGCCTATTCCCGGCCTGTAAACATGCGAAATGTGAGTGTTACGCCCAATAACCAGGGATTGAACCTCATTTGGGAAAGTCCACCCGGCATAGATCCCGACTTTTTTCGGGGCTACCGCTTGCAACGAAACGATCGTCCTGAAGGACGGCAGTGGAGCGACATCGCCTTCATTCCACAACTATCCGACACGCTATACTACACAGAAGAGCCTGACCCAACCCAAGACAGCCGCGATTTCAGGCTGATCTTACAGGTCTATTACAACCCCGATTGCGCCCCGGGCGATTCGATTGGTTCAATATTGTTGACCGATCCCAGTGCATTTCTGGCCGATGCCACCCTTTTCGATGGTCGACTGTCATGGCTGCCCTATTCAGAGGCGTGGCCAAACCCACGTTATGAACTGTGGATGAGTCGCCCCGATGCTGGGCCAGATTCTCAGAGGGTGGCCACCACTACAGACACCTTCTTGGATTTTTCGAAGCCACGCGCATTGGGCCGATTTCGGTTGCATGTGCATACAATCAATGATCAGGACGGTCGGTATACACGAAGCAATTACCTTGAATTTACAGTCGATGAATTGGAACTTGAGGTATATAATGTAGTAACGCCCAATGGCGACGGAGTCAACGATGCCTTTTACATTCGTTACATTGAGGCCTATCCCCAGGCGCGTGTTCGGCTTTTTAATCGATGGGGTCAATCCGTTTATGATCGAGTGGCCTACGCCAACGACTATCAAGCCACAGACCTAGAAGCGGGTAGTTATGTTTATTTGATTGAAATACCTGATAAGAAACCGCTACAGGGTATTTTACGGGTTCAGCGTTAAGTCTAGCCCATCAAACCTTCGGTAAAAACCGTCTACGTACGGATCCAAACACGTTGAGCAGGGGTACCGCTACTGCTCTACCCATCAAACCTTCGGTAAAAACCGTCTACTTCCGGATCCAAACCCGTTGAGCAGCGGTGCCGCTACTCCCCCTCATCATGAGGTGGTAAACCGCGGGGGGTAAACCACCCAGATCCAGGTCAGTCGCACCGCTACTGAAATCAACCGCATCGATCTCCTGGATTAAACGACCCAAGTTATCGAAAACCTGTAAGGAAACAGGTCTTGCATCAGGCAACCCCTGCAACCTAAATTGACCTTCGGAAGGATTCGGGAAGGCAATAAATGAAGGTCGGCGGGATAAATCTTTGACGGAGGTCGTGTTGCGGAATACCCTAAACCGAGTTAAATCTGTTTCTAAGGTGTTCTTTTCAAGTCCATTGTTCACCGCCACACGAGGCCCTTCCAGATAAACCAAGCTATCGGTGGTCCGGCTGAAGAATAAGCGGACAGCAGAGCGCCAAGATCCCGAACGGGGAATTTCTTGGGCGAAGTTATTTATGGTAAACAAAACCATTCCATCGGCACCCACCTGAAACTGATGGGCAGGCATACCACCCAGCAAAAGGCTCATGGCAGAAGTGAAACGCAAACCGTGCACCTGAAACTGCATGGCCACCAATCCTGCATCGTTGTTGCGCATACTGATGTCTATGTAATTTTGGACCGTATCAAGTACATCAATGCGCACCTGAACAGTTTGAGCTGGGTTTTTAAGCCCTTGGGGGAAATTACAACTTCCGCTGCTGCCATTGAGTTGCAGGCAATTGCCCAACTGCACCAGATCCCATACATCGATCAAACTGTCGCCTGTGGCGTCCTTGCAAACACTATAACGAAGCGTATCCTGAAGCAATCCTCCAGAATACAAACCGTAATCCACAGCGTTCCTGACCGTGTCGGCATTCAAATCACCAATCATCGCCCTTCCGCCACAAACACCTTCGCAATCCCTTAGGGCATTTCCATAAGCCACACCGGCACAATCGCGGTAGGGTGCACAAGAAGTATCGCGGGTGAATTGCTTACCTTGGGCATTGGTGTAAATATTAAGACAAACCTGTGCCCAATTGTTCGCATAATTGGTCTCATAGCGTCCCAAAGCATCAGGAGATTGATCCCAATTCACTTTCATGGCCAGGATATAATCGCCATCAGGTACATCGGTGATATCAATCCACTGGCATTCCAGACTACGGCTGTATATATCGCCACAGCCTGCTGTGATTCCCATATTGCTGCATCCGTATTTCGCCATACCGGGAGGGCAATCCAAATCCATCACACAAAAGCCATTCTTAAATCCAATAGGAATGCGTGAGCCTTGAGCGGTGGGTTCCGGGTAAAGAACGTATTCCGCATAACCCTCATAATGGGTGTGGTTGTGGCAGTTTACGGTGTTAAACTGACCTGGGTGGGTAGAGGGACTGCCTATGAAATAGTCGCTTTGACCGATATTTCTGATGTCCGTGGTGAAACGAATGATGGTTCTGGTGCCAAAACCCGTAAGGCATTTCTCCTGAACCCTACAAGTCGTACTGCTAACGGTTGAGCGTTGAAGCGAAGTCTCGAAAACGCCTTGAGCGATGGTCAAATCTGGACCTGGGGGGCACATCGGGTCGTTGTTGTAGTAGCAAGGACCGAAAACGGTGGCAAGCGGGCTGTAATTACAAGCATTCGAGTCAGGACAACCCGCTATGGCACCAATGAACGAGATGTTAAATGGTATAGGACCAGGGGCATTGGCCCCTCCAATACGGATCAGGTATGTAGTGGCAGTGTCCATATAAGCCTGCACTCTTGCTCTTTGCCCACATACAGAGTTGGTGTCATTGTATAGTATGGTCCCTGTATTGTCCATAACCAGCTGAGGGATGCTGCAATTATTGTAGACCCAAATGCGGGTATCCCAACCCGTTGGTGCCCCACACGTGCTGATGCTGTAGGCACCCAGACTATCGGGTTTGAAGCTAAACCAACTATTGCGCACAGGGGCGACATAACTACCAGTGTCTACCACCAAGGCTTGTTGACAGGATTGACTGCTGCCGCAGTTCACCGTTTTGGTTTCGTAGCGTCCAAATTGTCCGCCGCTCGCCTGAACAAGCCCGTTCACCAACAACTGATAGGAGCCATTGCCGTGCGCACAACAAATTCCATCACCATAACTATCGACTATAGTGAAGTATACACAGGTGCCCGCTGGCACACAAACGGAGTCGCGGTTCACCTGTCCGCCCACCACAGAATCCCTGCGCATCAACGTATCACCCATTTGGTTTTGAAGGATCCATGAAATTTCACCTGGATAATTATCAGGCGTGAGGACTACCGTAATACGGGTTTGTCCGGTTGGGCAATTTTGAGCGCCTGCCGAAAGCGACAAAAACAGAACCACCAAAAAAGCGGTGAGTTGGGTAAAGGGTCTGATCATAGAGTCAATGTTAGTGGAGTCTAAACTTCAAAAATAGTTCTTTTTTCAAGGCGTTCATCCAAAGCAGGGTAAATTAGTTTTGCAAATGATGCTATTTTTGTCGCTTATGCCTCGCCTCAACGATTGGAAAAAGAAATGGAGTACGCGCTATCGGCTGGTGGTACTCGACGATGGTTCCTTTGAGGAGCAGGCCTCGGTGAGCCTGTCTCGTCTCAATTTGTTTATCATTCTCAGCACAGCCGTTATCGGTTTTGCGCTCCTGATCACCTCCCTTGTCGTATTCACACCCTTGCGGGAGTACATCCCGGGTTATGCCGACACAGGTCAACGACTCAAAATGCTGCGTCTTTTGGAAACAGTCGATTCCTTAGAACAGTCCATGGCCGGTGCTGAAGCCCGTTGGGCTGGTTTTTCACAAGTTCTGGAGGGTCGGATGCCTGCCGATACATTGAGCAAGCAAACACGCTCAGACACGATCCTGTTGTCTCAAGCGGCGAATGTATTCGCGCGGACTACGGCGGATTCTCTGCTGCGCCAGTGGATTGAGCAAGATTTCACGGATGCCCGTTTGTCGGATGTGAGCGGACAAATTCGTTTTTTCGGACAAAGCCTGTTTGAACCCGTTAATGGCCGAGTGCATCGGCCATTTAGCCCGGCCAATCCATCTGCTGGACTCGAAATCGCGGTGGTTGGTGAACAAGCGGTTCATTCGATGCTCGACGGACGAATTGTATTTCAAGGATATTCCCTATCTGACCTTTATGTCGTTATCGTTCAGCATCCGGGCAATGCCATCAGCTGTTACCGTAAGTTGCGCAAAACTTTGAGGCGTACGGGCGAATCAGTGAAGGCTGGAGATGTTCTCGGTTTAGCAGGCAGGACAGAAAATGGCAATAATCAAGCCGGTGAGACCCAAACGATCTCTGTGCAATTGTGGCAAGATGGCAGCGCCCTCAATCCGGCATCCTTTTTAAATTATTGACATTTTTTTTCTAATTTGCCACTTCATTTTTTTTCCTCGAACACCCGCTTTCCTTTCCTGAATCCTGCAAATTTTCAAATCAGTTCAATGATTAACCCCATAAAAAACATTGTTCAAGCCGGACAAAACTTAAATCTTTTGGTTGAAGGCTCTAGTATCCAGGGTGATTTACACGCCAAAGGCGACGTTCGCATTGACGGAGAACTCCAAGGCAACATTCATTCTACCGGCCGGGTGGCTTTAGGCCCCAAGAGCAAGGTTACAGGCCATGTGATTTGTCAGTTCGCCGATGTGGGAGGGCACATACAGGGAAACATCGAGGCTTCAGAATCGCTGACCTTGCGTGCACATTGCCGCATCAACGGGGATATCAAAACCGCACGACTCGTGGTGGAGGAAGGCGCGCAATTCTCTGGTGGATGCAGCATGCAGCCCGCTGGTGTAGAAAAATTGCGAACGGTTCGCGAGGCTTAGGTCGTTTATTTAGACCGGATCATGGGGAATTTACGGCCTCGATCTATTCAGAAGTCAGATTCTCGTGCTAAAAAATCGAGGGGTTCTCCTAAAGGTTTTCCCTCGCTTAGAAAGTGGGCTAAATTTTCTTCACTTGGCATACAATGGGTGGTTGTTCTCTTGATAGCGGCATGGGTAGGTCAGAAGTTCGACCAATGGATCGAAACAAGCCGTCCCTATTTTACCGCACTCAGCAGTTTGCTGGCATTAATCGGGGTTTTTTGCTCGCTTATGCGCTCACTTTCGGGTATAGACAATGATGAAAAAGAACAAGACGAATAGCCCATTGATCTTTTGGATGGTGTATTCGGGTGTAGTCGCTCTTTCTGTTTTGCTGCTGGAATGGGAAGATACTGTGGAAGTGTGGTACGGCAGTCAAGAAGCGAGACTCATCTTTGTGGTTGAGGCCTTCTTGGTGGGTGGATTGTTTGTGGCGCTTATTCCATTCCGTAGAATTCTTGGGCGGCGCTATGAGGCAGCTAAAGTTCCGATTTCGATGGCTTTTTTAGTCATGCATTTTCTACTTGGTTTGTTCTTTATTGCGTTTAGCTATAAAAAAGCGGGTGTTTTATCCGCCGATTTTATGATTTCGTTCCCCCTTTTTTTTCTGATTTTTCTTGGGGTGCTTTTATTGGGTATTTTCTCTATCTTGCGACCGATTTCGAAAACAACATAAATGCACCATACGCTTCAAAATCAAGCGAATTTCTTTAGATTGTCAAGCCTACTTTTAGGTTCTAAGCGCCTTTCCTTGATTGTTTGTTTTGGTTTTATTTTTTTTGTTTCTCCTGTTTTAGCCTCTGATAGCCATTCTGGCCAGGATTCATCAGGCTCTGAAAGCGAATTTAATCCGGTTACAACGATACTTCATCACGTGTTGGACAACCACGATTGGCATTTGTTTGATCTGCCAGGACACGACGGCCATGATCATCCGGTATCTATTCCCTTACCCATCATTTTGTATAGTGAGGGTCAGTTCGACCTGTTTATGTCGAGCGCATTCGAGCACGGGCATGCTCAAGTCAACAAAGGGGATCGAGTATATGCCCTCGACGAGCATGGTCACATCTTGGATTTGGCAGGACATTCTGTTTTGGATTTCTCCATCACGAAAAATGTTGCATCCATGTTGGTGGCTGTTTTACTGCTTCTTTTGATTTTCATGAGCGGCGCCAAATCCTATGAGGGCGTTCACGGCAGGCCAGTGGGAATAGCCAAGGTGGTTGAACCCCTTGTATTATTTGTTCGTGACGATATCGCTATCCCAAATATTGGTCATAACTACAAGCGATACATGCCGTATTTGCTCACCGCTTTCTTTTTTATTTGGATTAACAATCTTTTAGGTCTCATTCCTTCGGGTGCCAATTTTACTGGAAACATCAGTGTAACAGCCACTCTTGCCGTTTTTACACTACTTATAACTAATTTCAGTGGCACCAAGACTTATTGGGGACATATTTTTACTCCGCACGTTCCCTTATGGCTTTATCCGATTATGATTCCTGTTGAAATGGTTGGTATCGTGGCGAAGCCGATTGCCCTCATGATTCGTTTGTTTGCGAACATAACCGCTGGGCACATCATAATATTGAGTTTGGTATCGCTCATTTTCGTATTCAAAAGTTTGCTCATTGCCCCAGTTTCTTTAGTGTTCGTACTTTTTATTTCTTGCATCGAACTGTTGGTAGCAGCACTACAGGCCTATGTTTTCACCCTGCTCTCGGCTCTTTTTATTGGTCTGGCGCTAGAAGAACCTCATTTAGAAGCACATCATTAAACCCCATATTCTTTCAACCTTAAATCAAATCATTATGACTATTCCAGGTATTGCAGCAATCGGAGCCGGACTCGCAGTTTTAGGAGCAGGTGTTGGTATCGGCCGAATCGGTGGATCAGCCCTTGAGGCTATTGCCCGCCAGCCAGAAGCCGCCGGAAAAATTCAAACGGTGATGATCATTGCCGCTGCCCTTGTTGAAGGTGCTGCACTGTTCGCAGTGGTTGTGTCTCTGTTGGTGGCTGGTTAATCTCCCTCTTTTACATTGGTTTCATTCTGGTCAATTGATGATCAGAACTTCTTCCATTATTCAATAGTCTCATGAAAGAACTCATACAACCCAGTCTTGGTCTGATTGTTTGGACCAGTGTTTCTTTTTTGATCCTCATGGTTGTTTTGCGAAAGTATGCGTGGAAACCCATTTTGGATGCTGTAGACGAGCGCGACCAGAAGATATCCCAAGCCATTCAAGCAGCTGAAGAGGCTCGTCGCGAAGTGGGCAGCCTTTCTGGCGAACGCGAAAGACTATTGGCCGAAGTGAAAGACGAACGCGATCGGATCATGGCCGACGCAGCGAAAACGAGAGATATTATCGTTTCAGAGGCTAAGCATAAGGCTACCGATGAAGCCTCTCGTATTCTGGAGACAGCGCGTGAAGCCATTCACAATGAACGGATGGCAGCGGTCACAGAAGTGAGAAATATGGCCGCCAAATTGGCCATAGACGTGGCTGAGAAAGTATTGGGTAACCATTTCGCCGATCAAGCCAAACAAGAGGAGTTTGTGCGCGCTGAGATGGACAAAATCAAACTCAATTAATTTCTCCATGGCTGATATCCGGGTTGCCCATCGATACGCTGCTTCATTAATGCGCTTGGCCACCGAGCAAAACAAGCTCGAAGCGGTCTATCGCGATATGGAGCATTTGGGTTTGGCCATCACGAACAGCAGAGAATTGCTGGTTATGTTCCGCAGCCCAGTTACGCGACCCGAATCCAAGATTGGTGTGGTGGATGCCCTTTTCTCCGGGCAATCTGATCCACTGACCTCTGCTTTTGTTCGGTTGGTCATTAAAAAGAGAAGGGAAAGCGTAATTCCAGGCATGGTACAGAGCTTTTCACAAATGTATCGGGCGCAAAAAGGCATTGTTCGGGCACGTCTAGAAACAGCAGTTCAATGGCCTCAGGGTTTAGTATCAGACATTTCCGCCATAGTGGCCCAGCAAACGGGCAAGTCCGTCGAATTGTCAACCAGCATCAACCCAAGTCTCATGGCCGGTTTTGTGATCCAGGTTGAAGACCGACGCTACGAACGGTCCATTGCGCGTTCGCTTCAAGAAATCAAGCAGTTATTTTCAGACAATCCCTACATCAAAAAATATTAAGCCATGGCACAGATCAAGCCAGATGAGATTTCAGCGATTCTCAAAGAGCAATTATCAGGTTATAAATCAGCCACAGAGCTGGAGGAAGTAGGCACTGTAGTACAGGTAGGCGATGGTATCGCCCGTTTGTATGGTCTTACTCGTGTGCAATCGGGAGAACTTGTGGAGTTCGACCATGGTGTACGCGGGGTTGTGCTCAACCTTGAAGAGGATAATGTGGGGGTGGTGCTTCTGGGCTCTGCCGAAGGCATTAAGGAAGGCGATACAGCCCGCAGAACCGGACTGATCGCATCCATCAAAGTAGGGGAAGGCATGTTGGGTCGTGTGGTGAATACGCTCGGACAACCCATCGATGGTCGCGGTGCCATAGAGGGTGAGTTGTTCGAGATGCCCATCGAAAGAAAAGCACCGGGTGTTATTTTCCGGCAGCCTGTGCATGAGCCCATGCAAACCGGTATCAAGGCCATTGATGCCATGATTCCTGTGGGTCGCGGTCAGCGCGAGCTTATTATTGGCGACAGACAAACGGGAAAAACGGCGATTGCCATCGACACCATCATCAACCAGAAGGAATTCTATGATGCTGGAAAGCCTGTGTTTTGCATCTATGTGGCCGTCGGACAAAAAGCCTCGAATGTGGCGCAAATTGCCAAGATTTTGGAGGAAAAAGGGGCACTTGCCTACACAGTGATTGTAGCAGCCTTTGCTTCTGACCCTGCTCCACTCCAATTCTATGCCCCTATGGCTGGTGCGGCTGTGGGAGAGTATTTCCGCGATACGGGTCGCCCCGCACTCATTATTTATGATGATTTGTCGAAACAGGCGGTGGCCTACCGTGAGGTTTCGCTCCTGTTGCGTCGCCCCCCAGGGCGTGAGGCTTATCCGGGCGATGTATTCTACCTGCACAGTCGCCTCCTCGAGCGTGCATGCAAGCTCAACTACAACGACGACATCATCGCGGGCATGAACGATTTGCCTGCTTCACTCAAAGGGAGAACAAAAGGAGGAGGATCGCTCACGGCCCTTCCGATCATTGAAACCCAGGCGGGTGACGTTTCGGCTTATATCCCCACGAATGTAATTTCGATTACGGATGGTCAAATCTTCTTGGAGTCTAACCTATTCAAC
>VGGT01000033.1 GCA_016868485.1 Bacteroidota bacterium | reverse complement strand
CCATGCCCAAATAAGGCCAGCCATCAGACTGCCCACTATATTCACGGTTAAAGTACCCCAAGGCAAACGATCGCCCCAATAATGCGATAAGAGCTGACCCACGCCATAGCGCGCCACACTCCCCACGGCGCCCCCTACAGCCACCCACAACCAAACAGGCATCCGGCTTAATTTTTGGGTTTAGCTGGCTTTACGCTGTTTCCTTCCCCCTTACCATTTACGGGCTCGACACCGGTTCCCTTCACAGGCTCGACACCGGTTCCCTTCACAGGCTCGACACCGGTTCCCTTCACAGGCTCGACACCGGTTCCCTTCACAGGCTCGACACCGGTTCCCATCAAAAACAGAAAGGCCTCTGGAAGACGCTTGGCCCAATCGACCTCGTTGTGGCGGTGACCCGCTGCCACTCGGCTGCGGTACTGCTTGGGGCTGTATCCAGCATCCATGAAAATCGAATCGGCCTGAGACTGCGAAGGCAAATACCATGCATCAAGTTCCTGATCGCCCGTATCCATATACAACCTCCTTCGGGCGGGCTCGGGCACAGATTTTCTAAGGTACTCCAGCAACAACTGCGCTTGGGTGGTTTTGGCGTCGAAACCAACCGGCCAATGGGTGCTGAGGCAAGCAGCCCCCTCAAAAATCTCCGGATACTCCATCCATCCATAAAGTGAAATCAACCCACCCATACTACTGCCCGTCAGATAGTTATGACCAGCTTCTTTATCGGTTACATAATGACTGCGCACAAATGGGAGCAGCTCGGTGACAAGAAATTTGAGGTAGGCATCCGACTCCACCATGCCGTCGGGAAACAAAGGTTCACCATCGGGGCGGCGCATCGACAATACCCCTGTCCGCACGGGACCCTCAAGGTTATCGATCGGCTTTTGCGGGGTGTACTCCACATGACGAAATCCAGGTCGGTTCCACACCCCCACCACCAAGGTGGGGCGCACATGGCCTTGGGCGATCAGGTCGGAAAGAACCTCATCGACCCGCCATTCGGTGCCGTTCCACGTTCCAGAAGCGTCGAACAACATTTGGCCGTCGTGCATAATGAGCACATCGTGGGGGGTCTTGCCGTCATAGGTAGGCGGGAGCCAAACATCCACTGGTCTGGAGGGTACCCAGGTGGAAGGCACATCGGTATGCCGTACCACCCGGCCAACAGAGGGCACCGGTACATCTTGGGCACACACGCTAGGGCAAGGCGGAAGGCACAAGGGAAGGCATAAGGAAAGGCGTAACGGAAGACACAAGGGAAAGCGTAACGGAAGACACAAGGGAAAGCGTAACGGAAGACACAAGGGAAGGCGAACAGCCACCACCATAATTTTGAATAAACGATCCTTCATCATCAATGGTTTAAGGATTTACATAAAGTACAACCGAAGACATGGGGCCAATGTTCAGAGGCTGGCTCCAGTCGACTCCCTCACCACTTGGAGCCCGTTGCAGCAAACGCTGCCCCCTCAACACCTCATCGTATTCGGCCGCTTGAAGGGAGCGGACACGCTTGCTTCGGTTAATGATCAACAACACCTGCCCACGTCGTGCGGTACGCGCCATCACATACAACTCATCGTCGGGAGCGAAGTGCAGGGTGCCACCGTAGTGTATGCTCGCTTGTTGGGCCCGCCAGCGCAACATCGCACCCATATATGACTGAGTCCGCTTCTGCGCAGGTGTGAGGCCAAGGCCCGTAAAAGCATCCACCGCATCGCCCTTCCAGCCACCGGGGAAGTCGCTACGGATGTAGCCGTGGTGACCGCGGGCATGACTACTCGAAGCCAAAATTTCGGATCCATAGTACCACTGAGGCACACCTCTTACTACACTTAAATAATTGATTGCCATAAACATAAGTGCCGTATCTTCATTTAATTGTGTAAATATACGGTCCATGTCGTGGTTGTCGCCAAACACCATCAATTGGCGGGGATTCTGGTAGATAAAATCGTTGGCCAAGGTTTCATAAAGCCGCGCCATGCCCTCCGAGAAATCGGGCCGTGCGGGTGCGGTGAGTGCCGACACCAGACCGGCTTGCAGGGGGAAATCCATGACCGAGCCCAGGCATCCCCCCGCAGGTGCCCGACGAATGCCCGGGTATGCCTGCCAGCGTGAGGTAATCAAGGGGTTTAGGCTCCACTCCTCGCCCACCAGCGACATTCTGGGGTATTCCTCCATGATGCGACACGACCATTTCGACAACAAGCTGCTGTCGCTGTAGCTGTAGGTGTCTTGTCTTATGCCCCCTAAGCGCAGCGTTTCAATCCACCAAATGCTGTGCTGTATGAGGTATGTAGCCACTTCGGGGTGCCCCCCGTTCAGGTCGGGCATCGATTCCACAAACCAACCCTGGGTCATGTGGCGGTAGTCGGCCCGACTGGCATAGGGATCGTGGTGCACCGTGCGCCGGTGGTTACTGATTTCGAGGGGCGACTTCCGGTTGATCCATCCTTTGAGGGGTGGTTTCTGTACCCACCTGTGTTCCCTTCCAATGTGGTTGAGTACCCCATCGAAAATCAACTTCATGTGGCGCGCCCTCAGCGAATCAGACAAAGCCACGTAGTCGTTGAGGCTACCGAAGCGCGGATCGACCCGATAGTGGTGGGTGATGGCATATCCGTGGTAGGAAGCCTCCGGCATATCATTCTCGAGCATCGGCTGCGGCCAAAGGGCGGTGAAGCCCATCGACTGTAGGTAATCCAACCGATCAATCATCCCCTGAATGTCGCCCCCATGCCGGGCATAGGGCTTCGAGCGGTCGACCTCTTGCTCGCGCATGCCCGCCACCCGGTCGTTCCCCGGATTGCCATTCGCAAAGCGATCCGGGGTAATGAGGCAGACCACATCGGATGCGTCGAAGCCCTTGAGTGAATCGGGCGATGCCGTACGGGCCATTAAGGGGTAATTCAGTTCGTAGAGAAGCGTTGACTTCCCTTTTGCCAAGATCGAAAACTTCAGCGGCACCTGACCGGGCTTGGCTTCAGCTGAGATCTGAAGATGCACGATGATGCAGTCGGGGTGCTCGCCCGGTATGACCGAATCGATTCGAACGCCAGGGTAGGTCACCGAAGCTTGGGTGGCTGCGATGCCCGGTGCTTCCACGAGGAGTTGCAGGTGTGGCCGGCGCATGCCAATCCACCAATTGGGGGGCTCGGCCGTTACCCCCGATGCATGGCTGTGCGGATACTTGCCCTTATCGTGCCCCCAACCCCAAGCCGATGCACAGAGCATTAAGCCCAATGTAATAACAATTATTCTCTGATGCATCTGATGGTTAAACCGGATTTTTTAGGCATGTCCACCACGAACGATGCCCCTGTATGGTGTCTGAGATGAAAGGCCTTGGCATTCCAGGGATTTGTTTCTGTAGTACTCCACCAATAGCCCTGTAGGGTGATGCCCGCATCGCTGCCCCGATCGTCGGTGTACCCACCCGGAAGGGCCCTGAATCCTCCTCCATCCACGGCAGCTGTATTGGGTGGCGACCAGAACTGGGTGCTTTTGAGAATCCCACCAGCCTGGGCGTCTCCCTCCAGTCGGCTGGTGAAGGTGGTCCATTCCTCGGCAGTAGGAATGCGCCAGCCGGTCGGACAAAGACCTCGGGGGTCGGTCGCTGCCTTATAGTTATAGAGGCGACCGTAGGTACTCAAGTAGGTTGCCTGATGCGCGTAGGTTCGGTGCATGCCCTCGGTATTCTGTACCCACCGCGTGGGCTCGGTACCTGAAGCTATACTGTCTCCATTCGTGTAGCGGGTGACACGCAGGTTGCGCAGCATCCAACAGAAACCGGCGATTTCTCGGGTTGGGTAGCTGTTGCTGTCGATATCGTAGGCCGGTGCAAGCCCACAGCCATCGGTACCCCTACCCGCCACAAACTCGAGGGGGCGACCATACGCGGTGTCGACTTGGTTGATGGCAAATGCCCGAACCCGATACGTACGACCCGAGCTGAGGCCCGTGAGGTATCCCAAATACAAACCCTTCCCTGGTTTCACCGTGAGGGTATCGCCCACATACAAATCGGGATCAACAGAATCCGACCAGCACATGCCCCGCATAAGAATGGGTGCCCCCCCGTCGGATGTGACTTGCCCACTCACCGTGGCTTTGTTGGATGCGATATCGAATACCTGGAGGGTGGTGACCGTTGGCGCCACTGGGGGCGGATCTTCACCGCAGCAAGCGAAGAATAGCGAAGCAATCCCCCAAGACCACTCCTTTCTAAAGGCTTTGAGCCAAAAGTTGACGGCGCTATTCATGGGGTTGCGATGGTGAAGTATGATGGTGAAAACCGTATAATCCCAAAAATAGAAAAAACGGAAGTGGTAAATATAAGTACCAATAAGCTGACTATGATCCTATATTTGCATGCTTCAATCAGGTTGCCCATCGATCACTTTGGTTGATGGGATGAAAAGGGAATCCGGTACCAAGCCGGAACAGTGCCCGCTGCTGTATATCCCCAAAAAGCCCCGAAGATTGCGCCACTGGTTTACCGGGAAGGCCTTCGGTGGTGGGATGAGTCAGAATACCTGCCCGATTGAATAAAAACCCCCGGCTTTCGGGACCAAAAGCAGGGTATACAGCAGATGTTGGGCAGCGACTTCGGTCCTTGTCCTGCTTGGTGTTGTATGCCTATCCGATGGTAAAAAGTCAACCAGGCATGCACCGAGCAACAACCCTACTTCCTTACCTTTTTTTTGGGGCATTTGCTTTGATGCCTTGCGCTGTAGTTGCTCAACAAGAGGGTGCCCAGAAAATCACCATTCAGCGCGATACCTCACGGCCCGCACCCAGGGTGGTCGATACATCACGGGTTCTTCCGATGATTCAGATTTGGGAGCGAAAAACGGAATCGCCCCGCCCGGCCGCTTTGGTACCAACCAGCGACAGCCTACTGAGGCGCATGCAACCCGGCTCAGATTTGGGGAGCGATCTACAGTGGTCGAGCCCATTGGCCGTGCACAGCCGCGGGCCCGGGCAACTCAGCACCGTGGCCGCGGGTGGACTGCCCAGCACCCATTTGGTGGTCACTTGGGAGGGCATGAGTTTGGTGAACCCCATGAACCAAACCCCCGATTGGGCGCTGATGCCCTCTTGGCTTGGTTCAGGCGCGCAACTGGAAACAAGGGCTGCCGGAGGGCGCATCAGCGGAGGATCCGGTGGCGGGGTTTTGTGGATACCCGGCGATGACCATTGGGGCAACGCACCCCTCAGTATGTTTCTTGCCACGGGATCGTTCGGAGCGCGCTCGGCAGGTGTAGGCATGGCCCTCAACCGAAAAGGGCTGAGCTATCGCCTGCGGTCCTATGCGCAGCATACCGATCTCGATTTCCCCTACCCCACCACTTCTGGACCCGATGCACCCCTCGAGCGACGCAAAAATGCCGCCCAATCGGGTGCAGGTCTTCGCCAACAACTTGGATTTCAATGGAGGAGGCATCATTTTCGGCTTGGGCATTGGATGCAAATGCACCACCGACAACTTCCCGCGGCAAGCACAGCCACAGAAGCACGCGCCGTGCAGGGCGATACCCTTCACCGTTTGGGCCTCAATTGGCATTATACCCAAGGGCGACACCTGTTTTGGGGCAATTTAGGGACGAACCGCGACGACAACCACTACCGCGATTCATCCGCTGGGGTTTATGGGCAGCACCGTGTGGGGGCATTGCAAGCCTGGCTGGGATGGCGCCGCGACGGCACGAATCACTGGATGAACAGTCACCTTCAATTTCAAAACCACGGAGTGCGCTCATCGGCCTACCCTGGTCGGGTGCATCAAACGAGGTTGTCCTTTCAATCGCTCATCGGCAAGCAATGGGGACGGCATACCCTGCATATGGCGATGCGGGTGGAGCAGGTCGACGGCCGTTGGCTGGCACCCGTCCCCGAAATCAGCTGGTCGGCCCCCTCCACCTCAGCCCGACGCCGTGCGGTGGACCGTATTCAAGAACCTTCCCAATCATCCCAAATACCGAATGCTGCGCACCTCAACAGCGCGGAAGATGTCGGTCAATCGGGGCCATTCCCAAAAGTCGCCCGCCAAGTTTCGGGCTCCTGGAGCGCATCACTATCAGGCCTCCAACGGATTCCCGGGCTCAACGACCTGTATTGGCAGCCGGGTGGACGAACTGACCTCGGTTATGAAGCGGGCTGGTCGGCCCAAGTGGTCCGCAGCAACAGTTGGTCTAACGCTGCCCATAGAACCCGTCTACACCTCAACACCCGTTTGTTTGTGAACCAGCTCAAACGCCCCATCGTTTGGCTTCCTAACGCCACGGCCGGTTATTGGCGGCCCACTTCGCTCCAAGAAACCCGCAGTGGCGGATTGATGATCGATGCCACGGCCCGCCGAAGCCTACGGAATTCCATTCTCGAAACCCAAATACAATACGCCTACACCAGCAGCCTACAACTACCCAATCGGCGATCTCTCCCCTATTTGCCGCCGCATGTGGTCTTGGCTACCGTGCGCAGCATGCACCCGAAGCGATTTGTAGACCTCCGCCTTCGCGTGGTGGACCGACGGCCCGACGCCATCGACCCCAACGACAAGCGCCTGAAACCCTATGCCATCCTCCGTTGGGGTGCCGGTTGGCGCTTGCCCGGCAAGGCCCAGCGCTGGAACCTCAGTGCATCGGTAGACAACCTCCTCAACGCCCGCTACGAACTGGTGCCCTACCACCCCATGCCAGGCCGTCAACTGAATGTTTCGCTGCTTTTTGAGTAATCTCTGAATATATACGAATATAACTCACCACAAAATTCACCAAAAAATTCACCAAAAAATTTTCAAACACACTTAATACACTAAAAAAATGAAAACAATGATCCATCGCCTGCTCGTACTTTGCGTCGTCTTGCTGATGGGGTGCGGAAAAGACAAACCCACCCCAACCCCCGCTGTCGATTACGCAACAGGCATTTATGTAGTGAATGAGGGTCCGTTCGCCCAAGGAACAGGGAGCATTACCTTCAGGAGTCGCGACAGCATGACCCTCGTACAGGATGTATTCTCTGCGGTCAATAACCGTCCGTTGGGCAGCATCGCCCAGCGCATGGGCATCTGGGGCACAAGCGGCCTGATTGTGGTGAACAATGCAGGCAAAGTCGAATGGGTGAACCGAGCGGATTTTCGGTTGATGGGCACCACGTCCGGACTCGAGCTGCCGTCGGCTTTGCTCATCGACTCAAGCCGCGGATTAGCCTATGTAACAGAATGGGTGAGTTTTACCGACCATGGACGAGTGGCACTGATCGACCTCAACAGCAGGCAGATTATTCAACGCTTTGCGGTCGGGCATTTTCCCAACGCCCTCGCCCTACAAGGCAACCGTCTCTTGGTGGCCAACGGCAACGAGAATACCCTATCTGAAATAGACCTCGACAGCAGGAGTGTGTTGGGAACGATCAATGTGGGCGACCGACCCAATAGTTTTATGCGCCGTGGCAACGAATTGTGGCTCTTGTGTGGGGGCACTCCCTCTTGGGCCGGGGCGGAAACGCCTGGCTCACTGTGGCAGATTGCGCCCGCACCTGTGTTGGCCTATAACCTCCCCTCAGCCACACAGCATCCGGCCGACCTCTGTCTGCACCCCGACGGGCAGCGCTTCTTCGCACGCCTCGACGGGGGGTTGTCATTGTTGATTCCCAACGATGCGACGAACCGCACCGATGTTCAGGCGGTGAGCAGCCGCAGCCTCTACCATGTTTCGGTAGATCCCTTCGACCTCCGAGGACGCATCTACGGAACCGATGCCGGCAATTTTCAATCCAATGGAATGGTGTATGTCTATGACCCAGCCTTCGTGGTAGTCGACTCCTTTATGGCGGGGGTGGGCCCGGGTTTCATAGCCTATTCACGCTGAGGGTCGACTTCACGCTGAGGGTCGGCTTCACGCTGAGGATCGGCGCACGTGTGCATATTCACCGTATATTGCAAGTTTATCGCACCGTTTGCGCCCGGCATACTGATCGGTATAGGACTCGGACGGTGACGACCGACAGGCCGAACCTTAGCTCTTGTTTGTATTGGAAACGCTCCGCCACGCAAATCAACCCAAAAAACAGAGAAAGCACAGCGCGCGAACCATCGTGGCCTGGCTTGTACTGCTTTTGGCGCTGGTTGTCGATCCCAACGCCACACCGCCAAGGGCTGAGGCCAGTAGGCCCACCGTTTACGTCTTTTTAGCGGAAGGCTGCCCTGTTTGTCAGTTTTATACCCTCCGGCTGCGCGAACTGCAGCAGGAATTTGGCGCACAGGTCCGCTGGGTGGCCGTATTCCCCAACCGTTTATCGACCGATTCCACCGCCCTTCAGTTTTTACTGAACCACGACCTGGCCATGCAGATCCGACTCGACCCGGAGCAGGTGTTCTGCAAGGTGTATGGGGTAACGATAACGCCAGAGGTGGTGGTGAAAGACGAGCGCAACCGTTTGCGCTACAGGGGACGAATCGATGATCGTTATTATGCTCCCGGCAAACGTCGGCAACAGGTGACCCGCCACGACCTGCAGATCGTATTGCAACGCCTGCTCAGAGGCGAGGAATTTGCCTTTCAGCCGACCGAAGCCATCGGATGCATGTTGAACAACATCCCCTGAAAATTAGCATCGAAACCCCCTGAAAATCATGAGCGACATCCCCTGAAAATCAACCAAATGCTATGAACATGCACAAGATCAGCCCTGCTTTCTCCACCCGAATCCTGTTCCTGACTCTCATTTTCGGAGCACACTTGGCCGGTCAGGCACAGGTTACTTGGAGTGGACAAGTTGCATCGATCATCTACACCAACTGCACGCCCTGCCATCGACCGGGTGAAATAGGCCCGATGCCCTTCACCTCCTACCAAGAGGCCTCGGCCTACGCCTCCATGATCGCCTTCACCACCCAGGCACGGAGCATGCCCCCATGGCAAGCCAACCCCAACTACAGCCACTTATTGGATGAGCGGGTGTTGAGTACACAAGAAATACAGACCATATCCGACTGGGTGCAACAAGGGGCGCTGCGGGGAAACCCCGCTCAAGAGCCTCCATTGCCCCAATTTCCGAGCGGTTCGCAACTCGGATTGCCCGATACCGTTATCTCGATGGCACAGTCCTATGTTCACCAAGGCAACAACCAAGACATGTATCGGGTGTTTGTGCTGCCTACCAATTTAGGACAGGCCCAGAAGATAAAAGCCATCGAATTTAGACCCGGCAACAGCCGGATCGTGCACCATGCCATCCTGGCCACAGATGTAACCGGACAAGGGCGTAGCCGCGACCTGGCCGATCCTGGCTACGGCTATACCCAATTCTTCGGCTTTGGGTTTACCCCCACAGAAGACAATTGGTATGGCTGGGCCCCCGGAGCCAAGGCCCATGTGTATCCGGCCAACATCGGCAAGAACCTACCCGCCAACGCCGACATACTGGTGCAAATGCACTACGCCCCAAGTGCCGTAACCGAATCCGATTCGAGCAGCATCAACCTATTCTACGACCGCGATACGGTGGTGACCCGAACCGAACACATCCTCCCCATCACCCCACAGCAGCTCACCAACGGGCCGTTCATCATCCCCGCAGGCACGGTGCGCACCTTTAGAGGACGTTTCCAGATTCCCTACGAGGTATCGCTCATGAGCATCTTCCCACACAGCCACCTCATCGGAACCTCTTGGAAGGTCTATGCTGTTCGTCCGGGCAACGACACTGTACCCCTTATCGACATACCGCAGTGGGACTTCAACTGGCAGGGGTTCTACCACTTCCCGCGGCTGATCCGCATACCGGTGGGCTCGGTTCTGCATGCCGAAGCCACCTACGACAACCGCGCATCGAACCCCAACAACCCCAATTCGCCCCCTGCCACCATTTCGTGGGGTGAGGGCACCACCGATGAGATGTACCTCTGCTATTTCGGCTTTGTGCCCTACGAAGCGGGCGATGAGCTGATTGCTGTGGGTACGGCCGACGAGGATCGGCTGAGGCGATTCACCGCACGCTTGTTTCCACCCTACCCCAACCCGGCAGGTGATCGAGTTACAGCAGAATTTCAGTTGAATCTTGGGGGGCAAACCCAGCTTCATCTGATGGATGCCACGGGGCGGCGGGTCGAAACGCTGAAATCGGGCTGGTACCAGCCCGGGCTTCATGAAGTAGAATTGAATCTTCCCAACGTGCCACCGGGTCTCTACTTTTTGGAACTCGAATCGGGTGGGCGAACCGACCGCTCTAAACTCATGAAACGATGAGATTTATTTTTTTTGTATTATTTTTATTCATATTTAATAAATCATCCGCACAAGACACGCTCTCGGTTTTGTTTTTGGGCAATAGCTACACGGCTGCCAACAACCTGCCCCAGCTCGTTCAGGGCTTATCGACATCCGCGGGCAAAACCCTCATCTATGATGCTTCTATGCCGGGGGGCTTCACCATTTCGGGCCACGTAAACGACCCCACGGCCTTGGCGAAAATCAACCAGGGAATATGGGACTACATTGTGGTGCAGGAACAAAGCCAGCTTCCCACCATCGATTATTACCGCTACAACGATATGTACCCGGCCTTGGCACAACTCAAGGCAATCGCTGAACAAGCCAACCCCTGCGTGCGGCTCATTACCTACATGACCTGGGGAAGGCGTTTTGGTGGACAACAATGCGACCCCTCCAATACCCATTGCAGTGCGGTTTTTGTTGACTTCAACCATATGCAGGACACCCTCACAAGCGCCTATACGGCCATCAGCGACAGCCTCAACATGCAATGTGCCCCCGTCGGTGTGGCTTGGCAGAACGTGCTCAACGACACCAATCTGGTTTTACACACTTCCGACAACAGCCACCCCAACCTCGATGGCAGTTATTTGGCCGCATTGAGCATATTTAGCTGCATTTGGAAGCAGCCAAGCCTCGGAAACGGCTTCTACGCTGGAATCACCCCCAACCGGGCGCTCTACTTCCAACAGCAATCGGATCAAACCGTGTGGGGACGGGCTGCGGATTGGAACCTCTCAATCAATGAACCCCTGGCTGGGTTTAGTTACACCCAAGTAGGAAACACCGTGGGCTTCAACAGCTCATCGCGATTGGGGGCCGGCGGTCGGGGCAATTTGGATCATCGCTGGGATTTTGGCGACGGTCAAAGTTCGGCGCTGAGCGACCCCAGCCATACCTATTCCGCCCCGGGCAGCTACACCGTTCGCCTCATAGCCACCAACTGTATTTTTACGGACACCACCACCGAGACCCTTCAAATTATGGCCACGGGCATCGACCGGGAGTTGGCGGTGGAGGCACCCCTAAAAGCCCCCATTGCATACCCCAATCCGGTGGTTCACGAACTCAAAATCGGGCGTGATGAACGCGATCTCGGTCGGCAGTACAACATCTACAGCGTGCTCGGTCAACTTGTAGTCCGTGGAAGCATCCACAGCATCCCAACCGAAGTCGACACCCGGCAGTGGCCCGCAGGACTGTACCTCCTGATGCTCGAAAGCCCATCCGAATCACCCATTAAGATTGTGATCCGATAACCTTTTACGCAAACCCGATATCATTGAATGAATTGATGTTCCTTTGGTGCTCCGTCTAAATTTACGCTATGGTCAAAGTCGGGAATCGGGCTTATGAAGCCAATCAACTAGCCGAAGAAAAAATCAACCTTCGGAAATTGGCAAAATTTATCACCCCTGCCCGGAAAAGCTCAAGAGCCAGAATTAGATTTTGTTCTTACGATTGGCGACCAAAGGATTCCTATTGAAGTGAAATCATGATACGGTGATGCAACCGAAGAAAAACTGTGCTTAAATGGGCTGGTCTACATTCCAAGGCTGGCTTACATTCCAAGGCTGGCCTACATTCCAAGGCTGGCCTACAGCAAACTATAGAGCAGTCCAACAAGCGCAGCACCCAAGAGCGGGCCGATTACGGGAATCCAGGCATAGGACCAATTGGACTCGGCCCTTCCACCCC